>NZ_BAAIEW010000009.1:0-87859 GCF_054654515.1 Desulfothermus okinawensis JCM 13304
GTCTACTCCTTATGGTTTGCGTTTTCCTTCAATTCCACTTATCCTTGCAGCGGTTATAAGAAAACCTTATCTAGATGGATGTTTAAACCTTAAAAAAGGAGTTCAATTTTTTAACACTATAACAGCTGATCTAATAGAAGATATTGTAAAAAATCCTGAATCATACCAACCTGTATATAAAGAATTAACTGCTAGTCGTAAGTCAGTTTTGCAAGGTATTGCAGATGTCTTTGGCGTGAATGAGTTAGATGTTAATAATTTAAAGGATACCATTGTTCGTTGGTGGCAGTCGCTACCAATACATTGCTCTATACATACAAATAAACATATTTCGCCTGAGGCACTCTCATTAAGAAAAGATGTCTTTGAGGCTTTAGTTAAACTTGAAAACGATCCTAATGAAATTTTGCTTGAAAAGCTCACAGAAAAATTAGGAATAAGTCTTGTAACAAAAAATGAAGAAATTAGAAAAAATGTATATGAAAAATTGAGTAATATAAAAAAAGAATATGAAGAGTGCTTAAACAAATTAAGTACAGAAATAAAAAATGTCTTACAACAAGTATTTCACGATATAAAAGCATGGTATAAAAAACTTCCTGAAGAAAATAGAATTTATAGATCATATCAGCCTCAGCAAGTTAATAAATTTTTAAATGTAATAAATGATTATGTTAATGGTAATATGTGCACTAATGATTTAATTAAAGAACTTCCTAAAGCAGTTTGTCTCCCTTTAGAAAATTGGAATGATGAAGAAATTGTTTCATTTCAAACTAAGATCAAAGATTATAAAGAAATAGTAGAAAAATATAATCCTTCAAGTTCTAAACCATATCCTTCTCAGGGTTTTTCTACATCAACCTCTTTTATGCCGTCTTTGCCTCCAGAAGAAGGGGAAATACTATTTCAAACAGGTAATGGTGAAGTAAAAAAAATACGATTTAAATTGCGCTCATTAGAAGAAATCAAAAAAGATCCAGTAAAAAAGAGTTATGTGCAGTGGGTTGAACAAAGTTTAAATAATCTTTTTGAGGCTAATTCTTATTTTAATGAAGATGAATTATATTCTGTAATTTATCAAATTTTATCGGGAAAAATTTAAGTATTATGTCTAAACTAACAATTATTATAGATGAACACAGAATTTACAAGGAAAAAGATTTATTTATTCGAAATTATTTTGATTTTTTAGACAAGTGGGAAGAAATTGTTCAGATGATATTTAAAAAGGAAAAGAAGATTATTGTCTCTCATCCAATTGTAAGTGGATATTTTAGAAACTTGAAATATGTTTTAGGAGATAGAATAGAAATTATAGAAAATAACCCCAGAGAGCAATTAGCTATATCTTTAGGGTTAGGTTCTAATGAACTTGATTTTTTGTCCAATAATGAAATTTTGGAAAATAAACTTTTGGAAAAGGCACCTCAAAGATCATTAAATAAACACGAAGATCCATATGTGTGGCTGTTAGAACAAATTACAGAAAATTATTTTTCAAAGACTAATATTTTAAATTACTTATTAAATTGTATTGCCTTTAATACTGAAAAAAAATCTTTAGTTGAAAAAATAGTATTAAAATTGATTCAGAAAAAAGCATTAGATAAATATTTTATCATTAAGTGGCTAAAAAAAGGAAATATGTGTTTGAGAGCCCAGATACTATTGTCTTATGTAGCATTAAAAAAAATACTTACAAAAGAAGAAATAGAAGTTTGTTTATTTCAAGATATAACTCAAAATTTCTATGAAATAGAGGAACTACCAGAAGAGGAACTAGAAAATATTTATCCTCTTTCCTCACTTGATAAAATCTTAGACAAGCGCATATTACTTCAAAAGCGTATTGAAGAAAAATTACAGAAGCTGCTCGAGCAAGAAGGATTAGACAAATTTTTGGAGGTGGTATCTGGCAAAATAGAAATAGAAAAAAAGATTTTAAAAAATTGGATTAAATCTAAACAAGTTAATTTCACTATCCAAGATTTAACTGTATTTCAAGAACAAACCATTCGTAATAAATTTGGTCATAATCTTTTTAAATCCCTTTTAGGCATGATCCCACCACTAAGACCTAAAGATTTAAACATAGATTTTTCAATAAAAGAGGTTTTAGATTGGTTAGAGAATGAATACTTTCCTTTTTTTAGATACTCCAGACAAATTGGTAAGTATGATCTTACAGAAATTTATGTCCGTCAATTTGAAGAGTGGTATTTGACACATTATGAAAAAATAATACAATCTGATTTTTCATCACTAATTTCCTTTCATATATTAAAAGAGCAAATAGAAAAATCAGAAAAAACGCTATTTTTGATTATAGATGGTTTGGGATATTGTTTCCTACAAGACTATCTGTCTAATTTAAAATTAGATTTCCTAAGATGTTGTTTTTGTTTTATTCCAAGCATTACAGCTACTAATAAACCTTCTTTATTAAGTGGAAGACTTCCTAACGAAATAAATGGTGATTATGTTAAATTAGCTCAGCAGTTAAACGCAATTGTTAGTAATGATACTCGCGAGACTATTAGTGCCTTTGCTCAAAAAAGATTTAATGTTGGTATATATTTTGTAAATAGCTTCGATGATATTTTACATAAACCTTATACATATGCTGTACTTATGAGAGAACTTAAAACTAAGTTAACACAGATTTTTGAAGAGATATCCAAACTAAATAATATGGGTATTATTATAACTGCTGATCATGGATTTACTGTTTTACCTAACAAAAAAGAAAATTTATTAAAATTAGAAAATATAGATGGAGAAATATCTCATAATAGGGTAGTTAAGTTAAATAGGGATGTAGAAGTAGATAATCATCTATGGATAAAAACAGGCAAATATTTACAAGATAATTATTGTGTCGCAAGAGGCTATAGATATATTGAAAATTTTCCAAAAGGGGCAACACATGGAGGAATTACACCAGAAGAAGTAGCTGTTCCTGTTATTTTAATAACTCCGTCTTTAGAAGAATTTGTTCCTCTGGATATTAAGATTTTCGGAGACATTTGGAAGCAGAAAATAAATTCTGTAGATGTGATAATAGAAAATCCTAATAAGGAAAGTATTATTGTAGAAGATTTATATATAGAGCATCTAAAGTTTTCTATTCCTCGTGTTTTAGATAAAAATTCAAACATTATTTCTGCTAAGTTCGATGCACGTGAGATAAAAACTTCAACTAAAAAGGTAAAAATCTATTATAAAGTTATATATAGAGGAGATGTATATGAACAAGAGTGTATCTTAGACATAAAACTAAAGGCATTAATGCAAACTGGCTGGGAGGATATATTTGATGAATGAGTTGGATAAAAAGATTTTAGAAAATTTCAAAGAAGTAGCTATTAAAAAGTCTTTGACCAGAAGAGTTGGTTTATCAGATAGATCCTTACCTTCATTTATTATAGACTGGCTTGTTGCACGTTATGTAAAGGAGGATGGAGCTTTAGATGTAAGAAAAATAAATAACTTTATACAAAAACATCTTCCAGACCGTACAAGAAAGCAAGTTATATATGATAAATTAATGAAGGGAGAAGAAATTAAGATTATTGATGCATATAAGGTAGAGATAGATTTAAAAAGGGGAGAGTATAAATTGATCATTCCTTGTTTAGATATTAATGATGGTTGTATTGCTCAAGGGATTTTAGAAAGTAACCCAAAACTTTTAATGGGGAATGTATGGGGAGTAGGAATCTTGCAATATACCTTAGAAGAGGGGCAAAAGGGAAAAGTGTGGATGATAGATTTTCGACCTATGGAAGCAATAAAAATAGACTTAAATTATTTTATCGAGGCGAGAAAAAAATTTGGTTTACAAGAATGGATGGATCTTTTCATTAGTGCAATGGGATATAATCCTAATTTCTATAAAGAAAAACAAAAAATATGGTTAATTACTAGGTTAATTCCTTTTGTTCATCCAAGAATTAATTTGATAGAATTAGCACCAAAAGGAACAGGAAAGTCATCAGTTTATTCTAGACTTTCTCGTTACTGTTGGCTTATTAGTGGAGGAATTGTTACAAGAGCCCAGTTATTTTACAATATGGCTGAAAAGAAAACAGGGATTATAGCTTTTTACGATACTATCGTGCTGGATGAAATCCAGACAATTAAGTTTCAACCACCTGAAGAAGTAGTGGGTGCATTAAAAGGCTATTTAGAAAGTGGTGAATTTAGAGTAATGGGATATCAAGGAAGGGCTGAGGCAGGACTGGTCCTATTAGCCAATATTCCTTTAGATGCAGAAGGAAAACCGAAAAATGTAAATCTTTTTGAGACATTGCCAAATTTTTTTCAGGAAACAGCTTTTTTAGATAGATTTCATGGTCTTTTACCTGGTTGGGAATTACCTAAAATTGAAAAAGGCATGCTAGAATATGATGGCTATGCATTAAGAACAGATTATTTAGGAGAAATTTTACACCAATTGAGGAATAGAAATGAATATTTAGAATTTGTGAAACAGTACGTAAGTTTCCCTTCTCAAACATATATAAGGGATGTTAGAGCAATAGAAAGCATTACAGCATCACTAGTTAAACTTTTATTTCCACATTTAGAAGTGTCAGCAGCGCTTTTTGAAGAATTTTGCTTAAAACCTGCCTTTTTATTAAGAAAGTATATAAAACAGCAAGTTAATTTGGTAGACTCGGAATATTCCCAAGAAGTAAAAAAATATTCCATAACAGGATTATCTTAAAAACTTATACCGTTTTTAATCTTAACATTTAATATGTCCCAAAAATCATACTGCTCCCAATTGAGTTAGACATGTTAAGAATGTAGAATTAGAATCAAAGAAAGGATTATGAAAGTTGTAACTTTAAATTTTAGAAATTATGTTGGTGTACTGTTTCAGACAAATCAACACTAAAAAGGTTTTAGTTTAGAGCTTGCAAACACTATCATAATTTTACATAAATTCCAATTTAGTCTGAAGCAGAACAATAGGAGGCTTATTTAACATTAAGTGGCTCAATTTTCATGCGAAAACTGGGTCAATTTACAATGAAAATTTTCAAATTCTTATTATGGTGAATATATAAAACAAGGCAAAAATTATCCTATTCATAAGGATTGGACTTCTGAGGAAGATCTAACTCAAACTTCTATCTCTATGAAATGAGACAAGTTCTATCCTGCCATATTGTGATAACTAAACTTCACATACCCCAAAAAATCTCTCTAAAATTCCTTGCCAAAACTAAACTTTACTTGAGAAAAAGAGGAGGGGACATTTTGATGGTACACTGGATGGTGCAATTATGGTGCACTGAAAAA
The DNA here is from genome assembly GCF_054654515.1 of Desulfothermus okinawensis JCM 13304. NCBI lineage: Bacteria > Pseudomonadati > Thermodesulfobacteriota > Desulfovibrionia > Desulfovibrionales > Desulfothermaceae > Desulfothermus > Desulfothermus okinawensis. Next base: position 5,314 of record NZ_BAAIEW010000009.1, read on the forward strand.
TAAAAAGAGCAATGATTTTACATGGATAGAAACTTGATTTTGGTGCAATTATGGTGCAATTTTATAAAAAAAGGAGTGAAAAAGTAACGAATTGAGGGGTTGTCTCTTTAAAAGGAGATTTCTAACTTAAAGGAATGATTAACTTTTTCATGCCCCCGGCAGGATTCGAACCTGCGGCGCCAGGATTAGGAATCCCTTCTATCTGTTTTCTACGATTTTCCTTGAAATTCTTTAACCCTTGATATATAAAGGATTTTGACGGGTTCAGAGTAAACAATTTTTCTCTGATTTTCCTTCATTTTTTGAATTTTGGTGACAAATAGGTGACAACTCGAGACCCACGGATTTTAAAAAGGAGGAATCCGGATGTCTAAACTTAAAAGCCTACAAAAATATCCAGGTGTCCAAGTTTATGAGAGTAAAGAGAGAAAATTTAATGGAAGACCTGATGTGTGTTATTACATTAGGTATAAGAACAGCCTGGGGAAGACTATTAGAGAAAAGATTGGATGGGCAAGCGAGGGTATCACTGCAGGATATGCGTCTCAGGTTAGGAGTGATAGGGTTAGGGCAATAAGGCTTGGAGATGAAGTTATACCTATCCAAAAAAGAAAAAAACAAAATGTTAGCTTTGATGAATTTATGGTTGAGAAGTATTTACCCTATTGCAAAGAAAATAAAGCACCTGTAAGTTTTAGTCGGGAAAACCAACTTTATCATGGTTGGATTAAGCCACTGATAGGGGATAAGCCCTTAAAAGAGATTTCTGCATGGGACATGGAACGATTAAAAAAGACCATGAAAGACGAAGGCAAGGCACCAAGAACCATTGAATATGCCCTTGCTGTTGTAAGACAGGCGTTTAATAAGGCTAGAGAGTGGGGTATATATGATGGTGATAACCCTGTGGCCAAAGTAAAAAAGCCCAAAGCAGACAATAAACGCATACGTTTTTTAACCCCTTCCGAAGCAAAAAGCTTACTTAAAGCATGTAAGCTAAGAAGCCCACAGTTATATGAGATATGTCTTTTGTCTCTTTATACAGGCATGAGAGCAGGAGAGATATTTAATCTCAGATGGTCAGACATAGACTTAGAAAACGGAATAATTCACATAAAAGACCCAAAGAATAGGACAAATAGAGTTGCTTATATGACCACTGAGATAAAAGAGTTATTTAAAACAAAATCCAAAGGAGAACCAAGTGAGCTTGTTTTTAAAGACAGAAAGGGTAACAAGATAAAGAAGATATCAAGAGCCTTTAGCAGAGCAGTAAATGAGCTTGGCTTAAATAATGGTGTTACAGACCCAAGGGACAAGGTTGTATTTCACACCCTTAGGCATACATTCGGGTCTTGGCTTGCCCAACAGGGAGTGCCTATATACACCATAAAAGAATTAATGGGACATAAGACATTGGCAATGACTGAGAGGTATAGTCACCTTATGCCTGATAATAAAAGGAATGCTGTTAACACATTGGCAGATGTATTAACTACAAAAGGTGGGGATAACGAGGGCAACGTTATTTCCTTAACTCCTCATAGATAAGCCGTGTTAGCCCTTCCCAGTGCTTTGGCTCCCATATCTCTGCCTCTCTACCTTTCTGTTTTAGCCTCTCGTTTTTCTCGTCTTTCTTTTTGCGAAGCTCCCTACTGAACTCTTCAAGGGAGATGTCGGGATGTTTTCTTATTATTGGCTTTGCCAGATTTTTTAACCTGTAAAACCGGGTCCTGCATTTATCATTATTGCAAATATCCAAACGCTGATTTTTTTGTCTGTAATTATATTCCTCACCACACATAAGACACACCTTCTTTTTAAACAATTCATCCAGTGCTTTCTTAATTTTTGAGAGGGGTTTTTTAGGCACAAACAACCAATAATATTCAAGTTTCCTCTTAATGCTGAGCCTATCCCAATATTTGGGTTTCCCTTTTAATAGTGGAAGCTTGATATATCCCTTCTTTTCTAACTTGGTGAACACTTCAAGTTGTTTTTCAGGTTTTAAAGGGGATAATGTTTTTTCTATATAGTTATGCGCCACCCATAGGTTAAGATGTCCGCTTGTGATTGCCTCTAACACACAAACTAAAAGAGGCATGTCTTTTGAAACTAGAGATTTGTAGTCTTTCCAACTAAACCTAATGTCTTTTTTATGTATTGTTTCATTGTTATGAACTTCAAAAACAGAAAAAACAAAATCTTTGGCAACCTTCTTTAGCTTGGGAACAATACTGCTGGCTAGCTTTTGATAGTGGTTAGAATCTCCTCTTATTGTCCTGTCTAAATATATTTCCATGCTTAAAGTAATGCTAACCAGTGCTTGTCCTTCCTCATATTCTTTTAAACCTACACTCACTCCATCCACCATACTGTCTAACATGTAAAGATTTCCAATAAGCTCACACTCCTTATCTTGATTCCTTATTTTAATTTTCTCCAGTAATTTGGATAAATCTTGGTTTTTAAGAAAAAATTTTTTCATCGTAACCCCCTGTATTTATTTATCTGACATAAACTTGAACAAGTTTTTTATGTGTCAGTATTGAGTTTATAGCAAACCCAAGGTAATGTGTCAATATTAAAGGGAAAGGGGGGATTAGTATGAATAGAAACAGGGAAGATGTAGGCATATATTTAACAGAAAAACAGGTTTCTCAACTGTTTGGTTTGAGTGTGAGTTGGTTGCAAAACCAGAGGTGGATGAAGCGGGGAATTCCTTATCTCAAGGTGGGACGCAAGGTCTTGTATAAAAAATCGGACGTGGAAGCCTGGCTTGAAAAGCATCGGGTCAAAGTGACTGAGCAATAAAAAAAGCGGAGCTCCGAACTCCGCCTAATAATATAAATTCCCTTTGAGGTGTTATTATGCATATAACACAAATTAAGCCTGCTTGTCAACTTGCCAAATCTATAGTTCAACAGGCGTATAAATGTCTCACACAAAAATTGTCTATTATTCCAGTAGATTGCAAAACAAAGAAGCCATTGATCCCTTGGAAAACATACCAACTCAGACTCCCAAGAAAAGATGAAATAATTAGTTGGCAACGGGAAAAAAAGTGGCAAGGTATAGCCCTGGTGTGTGGGCAGGTATCTGGAAACATTGAAGTTTTAGATTTTGATTGCAAGGGCGTAAAGTTTAGAGATTGGTGTGAAATTGTAGAAGCTGAAGAGCCTGGGCTCGTTAAAAAGCTAGTTGTCCAAAAGACCCAAAGTGATGGTTTTCATGTAATTTACAGATGTTCACAGACTGAGGGCAATCGCAAGTTATGTTATCTTCGTATTCCTGTGCCAGATAAAAAACCAGGAGAAACATGTAAATATTTAGGAAAAGATTATCCTGTTAAAATAGAAGGGAATAGACCTATCATTACGCCCTGCGCAATAGAGACCAGGGGGCAGGGCGGGTATATTCTAATCGCCCCTACTCCTGGTTATCAATTAATCCAGAATAGTTTTAGCAATATCCCCGAAATCACCCCAGAAGAACGCCGAATGCTCATCCAATCTGCCCTGGTCATTACAGAATATGTGGAGATTAAGGACTCTTCAGAAGCAAAGCGGTTTATCAGTAATCCAGACCTTCCAGGCTCCGTATTCAACTCACAAGGCACTGAAGTCGTTAGAGAATTGCTCAGAGAACACGGATGGGTGCCTGTCCGAACTGTTGGTGACAGGGAGTTATGGAGAAGACCCGGCAAAAATTCTGGCCATTCCGCTTCGCTATTACAAGGCACCATATTTTATAATTTTTCCAGTAATGCCAGCCCCTTTGAAGCTGGAAGAGCTTACTCGCTCTTTGCTGTATATGCCATTTTAAAGCACAATGGAAACTTTAAATCTGCCGCAAAAGACTTGGCAGAGCAGGGGTTTGGAGAGCTACCAGAGAACAAAAAGCGCAATAAGAAAGATACAAAGGCCCAACTATTAAGAAAAATTTTAGATTCATGTGAATTGTTCAAAGATGACTACGGTCTCACTCATACAAAAGTCAATATTAATAATCATATTGAGATCTTTCCTGTGAAAAGCGAACAATTCAAACAATGGCTTATGGGCACTTTTTATAAGATGACCAGGGAGGGAGTGTCCCGATCTTCTTTAGACGATGCCATCTCGTTGGCTGAGGGCAGAGCAATGGCAGAAGGCAAAACTAGAAAGGTTTTTCTCAGACTCGGTTACCACGAAGATAAAATTTACCTTGATTTATGCAACCAAAAGCGTGAAATAATTGAAATTTCTAAGCAAGGATGGAGAATTATTAGTGATTCGCCTATTTTGTTTAGACGATCCGTTGGCATGGCACCACTACCATATCCTGAAAAGGGTGGGGATCTTGATTTGCTTCGACCTTTTATTAACGTTCAAAATGAAGCTGATTGGCACTTAATCAAAGCCTGGCTTATCACTGCCTTCATGCCTGATATTCCACAAGGTATTCTTTACTTGTGTGGTGGAGAAGGTGCTTCCAAATCAACTACAGGTAATCTTTTAAGAAACTTAATTGATCCTAACTTGATCAGTAGCGTTGGGCTTCCCAGGAATAGATTTAACGACAAGGATCTTTTTATCTCTGCTTATAACAATTGGGTTATTTTTTTCGATAATATAAGTTATATTGACGATTATACCTCCGACATTTTGTGCCGATTTGCGACAGGTGCAGGCGTGCGTTTTCGCAAACTGTATACAGACCTCGATGAGATAGTTTTCACCATAAAAAGGCCACAGATTATGACAGGGATATCAAATGCCATTGCAAAGAACGACCTGTTGAGTCGAACGTTTATTGTTACCCTAAATCCCATCCCGGATACCCAACGAAAAACAGAGGAGGAGATTTATAACGAGTATGAAAAAATCAGGCCTAAGGTCTTGGGTGCTTTGCTTGATCATGTAGTGACATATCTTAACCATAAAGGGAAAATTAGGTTAAAAAAACGACCTCGGCTTGCAGATGTTTGTGAGCGAGCCATCACTGCGTTTGCTGATACCCCCAATGAGGCTAAAAAGATTTTACATGCTTTCTTTTTGAGTAAAGAGAAGAATATTAACGAAGTTATAGAAGGTGATATTTTTACCAAAATCTTAATGGATATATTGGAAGAAAAAAGACAAACCACGACAGAATGGCGCACCACACAGACCGAATTAAAAAATTTAATGAAAAATAGACTTAAAGAGTGTTATCCTGACGAAGCAGAAAGAATAATGAAGGATAAATATTTATGGCCTTGCCATGTCCGCTCTGTATCAACCAAACTCGATCGCACTCAATCGTTGCTTACATCGCTTGGCATTATGTTTAGAAAGGAAATGCCATCACATAAGGGGGTAATCAATTACATCTTTTCTTTTGAAAATTTTTTAAGTGCGGATAATTTGCCAAAAAATACGGATAGTTTAAATTTTTTATCCGTAGCACAACTTATTGATTTTATTGACTCTACGGATAATTCGGATAATTCGGATAAAAATTATTCTTTTTTTGAAAAAGAAAAAGAGGAGAAAAAGGAGATAGAAAAAAAAGAGAAAGCAAAAGATATAAAAAAATCATCCGTTTTATCCGCTTTTATCCGTGCAGACGAGAATAGGCAAAAAAAACAAGAGGTTATTGTTGCGGATAAAATTACGGATAATTTGCGGAGAAAAAGTAATTTTTCCCCATTGGCAGAGGAATTAGATAAAGAGATTGTTTTAAATGGTAAGCTCAGCTTAGACGAGGCAAAGCAACTTTGGCCTCACATTTCCGAGTGGCAACCTGTGCCAAATGTTTGCCCTAAGTGTGGAGGTCATGAGTTTTGGGTCGGGAACGCTGGATTTTGGCAGTGTTTGAAGTGTGAGCCACCAGCAGTACAAAAGGCTGTGCGTGGCCGTTTTAATGGAAAGCTGGAGCTTTGCACGATAAGTGGTGCAAAGTATGAACTAAACCCGGAATCTTTTAGTTTTGTGTTGCCTAAAAAAGAGACTTTAAGTCAAAAGAAGGAGCATGAATAAGGTTAGGCGATGCCCAAACCCTCAAGCCCTTGCCTGGGTGGAGGAGCACCTTGACGAGCTGTTAAGACTAGGCTGGACCGAGTGTGAGCTCTTTGACCATGGCAGGTTCAAATACCCTTATGGAGATTGGGGCTTAGTATTTAATAGCTGGCCTTGTGAACCTGAGCTCAGGGACGACGGAACGATTGTTTTTAAGATACCTGACTTGAGAAAGGGATATGTCGAACAAAAGATTTATCCCAAGATTTATTTTAGTAAGGCCAGCTAGTTAATTATATATTAAAATTTTAAATATAAACCATCACAAATTTGAATAGGAGAACCACCATGACCAAATACGAACAGGAAACAGTTATCAACTTCAATGAGCTGGACGGAGAGGCAGAGGTTTACACCTCGTCTCCCAGGGTGGCTAAGGTGCTTTTAAGCAGAGGTCTTAAACCTTACAAGACCGAATCTGTAAAAGGCAAAGATGTTGGCTGGTTCTTTAGGCTACCCAGGCACTCAGTTATTTTGAAACCGTCCAATAGAATAATTCGTGTTGGTGGGTATCCAAACTAGGCCTTTTAGGTCTCCAAATTAGGCCGTTTTAGGTCTCCGACACCCACAAGAGGGCGATGCCCAGAGGTATAAAAACAAAAATATGATGTTTTATATAGGGAAAGTTTTTTTAATGGCCTTAAAACGCAATTTTAAGCACAGGAGGAGCAAGCATGAAAATTCAAAAAGAACCAAAAATGTTAAAGGGTGAACAGTGTGAATTATTTAATGACCTACGTAAACAGCATATACTATCATTTATGGATGGTTTGATTTCACACCTGAAAGATATTGAACAACTTGATTGGAGAATTGCAGGAATAATTGAGGAACTACTTCCCTACTTGGACGAAAAAGATGCCCAGATGTTAGAGGGTTTTATATATACTGTCCTTGGCGTAAAGCCCAAAGCTCTGAGCTATGTCTGCTCATTAGCAAAAAAATTTCGTGATGAGCTACATAAACTTTTTGATTCTCAAGCAACCACTAAGGAGGATAAACCCAAAACTTTTTCTCCTGAAGAGATTGAAGAGATTTTTAATACGTAGCCCATATACGTATTATGTAAACTTTAACCCAAAATGCAGTTGCACTTAAAGGAGGGAAGCAAAGATGGCAACCAAGAAATATTATAGACGCCCATCCAATGAAACTATTATTGAAGCCTTAGAGAAAAACTGTGGTATCATAGCCCAGACAGCCAGGGCGTTGAAGGTTAGTAGGAATACTTTGGCATCTTGGATTAAAGAAGACCCTGAGTTGCAAGAAGCCCTGGAAAAAGCCAAAGAGCAAATGATAGACATTGCCGAATGTGCACTATTGAAAAACATCAAGGAAGGTAAAGAAACTTCTATTATCTTCTTTTTGAAGACCAGAGGGAAGAAGCGTGGTTATAGTGAAAAGATGGACCATAACTTAGAGGGCGATATTCAGATTAAAATAAAAAGAGACTAGTTCAAAAATTTTTACTGCAAAGTTCAAAAATTTGAACCACAGCTAACAGGATTGGGCTTTATAAAAAAGAAAAATCTTTAAGCACACACTTGGCAAGCTTACACTTGACAAGCCTACACTTGACACCTAAAACCTCCACCCTATTTTCGCAAAAGGTGACAAATAGGTGACAAATCTGAAAATCTAAAAGAAAAAGGCCACTCCGAGACTTTCTCTAAGTGGCCTTAATTATTTTGTTTTTTTTATGCCCCCGGCAGGATTCGAACCTGCGGCGCCAGGATTAGGAATCCTGTGCTCTATCCTACTGAGCTACGGGGGCATTCTCTGTAGAGACTTTGTGATTATTTTTTTTTTACGTAAGTGTCAAGCAAATTTTTCCAATTCACCAAAAGACGTTTTAATCTATCTTTTTTAACACAAATCCACATCTATTAGGGATATATAGGGATAGGTAATGGGATAGATGTGGTCCACTTTCATCTACTAAGGTAAAATGGATCTCGCCAATTTTAAGTCTTTCAAAACCTCCATATTTTTTTTCATCAGTGCAAAAAACAAGCTTATATTTCCCAGGGGGTGAATATATCCTGTAGTGTGTGAAAGAGTTTGTAGGGTGAAAGCTAAAGACAAATACATAATTACCCCTTTCAAATGCAAGGACCTTGTTCTCATTGTTATCATGGAGGTGTTTTGGAGGAATATCTGGTGAGAGTATATTTATTTGTTTAATAAACTTTATCATATCAATATCAAATGTTAGCAAATATTCATACCTCAGCAATGGATTTTCAGCAAGGGACCATTGTCTTCTGGCATATTTGTAAGACCAGTTATTGCCTTCCCTTGGAAAGTCTATCCATTCAGGGTGTCCAAATTCATTACCCATAAAATTTAAATAACCAGCACACGCAGTGGAGATGGTTATGAATCTGATCAATTTATGTAGTGCGATTCCCCTGTCTACCTTGAGATTTTCATCCCCTTTTCTCATAAAATAGTACATATCAGCGCCAATTAGCCTGAAAATTATGGTCTGATCACCAACCAGTGCCTGGTCATGAGACTCTGCATAACTTATTGTCTTTTCCTCTGGTCTGTGATTGGTGAGCTCATACCAGAGATGTCCCATGGGCCAATCTTCATCTCTCATATCCTTTAAGAGTTTTATCCAGTAGTCAGCAATGCCCATTGCAAAGCGATAGTCAAAACCAATTCCGCCTTTTTCTACTGGATAACATAGCCCTGGCATTCCGGATACGTCTTCTGCTATGGTGATTGCATGTTTTTTTATGGAGTGAACCAATTTGTTTGCAAGGGCCAAGTATGTGAGGGCATCTGTATCAACAGATTCATTAAAATAGTCATCATAGGAAACAAAATCATACCCAATGCCGTGGTGTGTATACAACATACTGGTTATACCATCAAATCTGAAACCATCAATATGGAATTCCTCCATCCAGTATCTTAAATTTGACAACAAAAATCTCAATACTTCTTTTTTGGAATAGTCAAAAAGCCTGGATCCCCAGAGGGGATGATACCCCCTTTTTCCTTTATGGAAATAGAGATCATATGATCCATCAAACCTTGATAACCCTTCAACTTCATTTGGGGCTGCGTGGGAATGGACTATATCTATTAACACATAAAGTCCCAAACTGTGGGCTGTGTCTATTAATTCCTTTAAATCATCAGGGGATCCGAACCTGGATGAAGGTGCAAAGTAACTTGAAACCTGATAGCCGAAGGAGCCATAATATGGATGCTCTAAAATTGCCATAAGCTGGATGGCATTGTAGCCCAATTTCTTTATCCATGGTAGTATGTTTTCAGTAAATTCCTTGTAAGTACCAATTCTTTCTTCTTCCTGGGCCATGCCCACATGTGCTTCATATATTAGCAGGGGTGCTGGATACTTTACATTTTTGTCGTATTTCCACTGAAATTTTTTTTCAGGACACCAAACTTTGGCTGAGAAGATTTTGGTGTTTTCATCCTGGACAACATAAGTTGCATGGGATGGGATCCGCTCTCCCTCTCCTCCTTCCCATCTAATTAGTAGCTTATATAAATCACCGTGAGAAATCATATTTTCTGGAAGACGTATTTCCCATATTCCTCCCTCTATTTTTTCCAGTCTGAATTTTCTACTTATCTGCCAGTTGGTCATGTCCCCAATGAGGTAGACCTCTTTTGCATTTGGAGCAAATTCCCTGAAAATCCATTCATGTTTAATTTTGTGGAGTCCAAAGTATTTGTGAGAAGATGCAAAATCAATGAGATTTTTATTTTTGCATAGGGATTTTTTTACTGCATTTATTTTTTTTATCCGATGTTCAAGGTGTTTTTCATATGGTTGAAGAAAAGGATCTATTTCCACAAGTTCTATTCTCCCCATCTATCTCTCCAGCTCCCCAGGATGTTATAGTTATAATGGACGGTCTAGCATTTTTTCATATAGTTCTACATATTTTTTTGCGCATTCCTTATGGTTAAATTTATCTTTGGCCTCTTTCATAATCCTCATTATATTTCTGGTCTTTATCTGTTTCGGGAGATTGTAAAATTCCATTGCCCTATCTATTGCCCAGAATAGTCCATTTGAATCAAAGTACTTAAATAAAAATCCATTTCCTGTGTTGTTTAGTGGATCTAAGTGAGTAATTGTATCGTGTATTCCTCCGGTATCGTGACAAACTGGTATGGATCCATATTGGGGAGCTATCATCTGGGGTAGTCCACAGGGCTCATAAGAAGAGGGCATAAGTATAAAGTCAGAAGCAGCAAATGCCTGTCTTGATAAGGACTCATCAAAATGACATACACATACTCTGTTAAAGATTTCATGAAACTTCACAATATCTTCAAAAACTCCAAAAAAGTCACCATCAGCAACAAAGACAATCTGCAGGTGTTTATCCCAGTACTTTGATATCACCTCGTATAATATGTCAGCTAAAAGTTGACATCCCTTTTGAACAGGATCAAGCCTGGATGGCCAGAAAAATAGGGGTGCCTTATTATCTATAAGTAATCCCAATTTTTTCTGCAACTTAAGCTTATTTTCTCTTTTTCCCGACACAACATTTCTTGGAGTATAATTTTTAAAGATTGCCTTGTCTATTTTTGGATCAAAAGATGCGTCTGGGGCGTTTAATATTCCAACAGCACACCCAGCATGGTATTTGTTTGTTAATTCCCCCCGAATGTGCCACGGGATAAAATCGTGGTATCCATTGACAATTTCTTTTAAAAAGGTGGGGCTTACAGTATTTACAAAATGAGATGCAAAGATACCTGATGCAAGAAAATCAACATCTACTCTGTTCCGAATTTCTTCATAAGAAGATGGATATTCCTTGAAATATAGACAATCCCAAAATTCCACAGCATCAATACCATTGTCTTCAATCTCAGCCAATGTAGCAGTGGCTGTGTGAATATTGTGTATTGTAAATAAAGACGGCACATTTCTCTTTCTAAGATATCCAGGGATAAGTCCTGTCATCCAGTCGTTTAGGTGTACCAGATCTGGTCTGACCATAGGGATTACATGGTTTATTGCCTCCCTTTGAAAGGCAAGGGAGACCTTTAGATTTTCTGATCTATAAAATGAATATATGCTGTTTCTGTGATAAAATGCCCTATCCTGGGCAAGATGCACCCTTTGATCACAGAGATTTTCCATATAGATCTTGAGTTGTTCGTTGTATAGTGTGGACAAAGAACCCACCTGGTTTTGAAAGATTTTTCTATAATCAGGTATGAGAACGTGTACATCTACACCCATGTCAAATAGTTCTTTAATCAGCATTGCCGATACATCTGCAAGTCCACCAGCCTTTGCAGACAAATAAGAAGATAGCACTCCAGAGTTTTCAGGCAGGTATGTGACCTCTGGTGTTATTATTAAAATTTTTGGTCTATATTTCTTCATGGTTAAAGACCTTTATACTTTAAGTGTTGAACCTTGAACCACGATTTTTTATGGTCCCCAGGTTATAAAGTGTGGGGTAAATTTTAAATAATCGTCTCCACTTGGAACTACCCTTACATTAAAGCCATATCTCCCAGAAGATTTACACTTAACCCTACATTTGTATATGTAGTTTCCTCCTTCATTTTCCTGAAAAACTTCCATCCTCTCAACCCCCACCATTTCCACCTGTTCTGTGCCCTTTATCTTTCCTAGATATACCTCTACCTCTACTTCTGAAGGTTTAATCTCTCCCAGATATACTTCAGCTATAATTTCGAATTCATCTCCAACTCTAAAGTGGGAAGGTCCAAGTTTCATTGGCTGATTCACCCGGATCTCACTCCATAAATTCTTCAATCTATCCCTCTGCCTTGAAAATTCCCTTGCTTTTTCACAGTTATTTTTAGTTAGTTCAAAAAAGTTTTTAGCTGCCTTTGAATAAAACCTATCTACATATTCCTTTACCATCCTGTGGGCTGAGAAATTTATAATTCCTATTTTCATGGATTCCTTCATCATATAGACCCATTCAAAGGGAATGGAACCCCTCCTGTTTTCATAAAAAACCGGTATAATTTCTTCTTCCAGGGTGTTGTAAATGTCATGTGCCTCTACTTCGTCTTGATAATTTGGATCCCTGTATTCCTTTCCTTCTCCAATTTCCCACCCCCTATCTTCTCTGTAACCTTCGCACCACCATCCGTCCAATACACTGAAATTTAATACTCCATTAACAGCAGCCTTCATGCCAGATGTCCCACATGCTTCATAAGGCCTTCTGGGGTTGTTTAGCCATATATCCACACCCTGGACCAGATGTCTTGCTATGTTTATGTCGTAATTTTCTAAAAAGATAAACCTGTGCCTTACTTCTGGATCCCTTGCAAAGGAGATTAGTTGCTGTATAATCCTTTTCCCCTCTTCGTCCTTTGGATGTGCTTTACCAGCAAATACAAATTGCACAGGGTATTTTTTGGAGGTTATTATCTTTTTGAGCCTTTCAGGATCCTTTAAGATCAAATTTGCCCTTTTGTATGCAGTAAATCTCCTTGCAAAACCTATTGTTAAGACATTTGGGTCTAAAACTGTCTCCATTTCATCTAAAACAGATTTAGGTGAATTTCTTCTCTCATACTGTTGTCTCATCTTATACCGACAAAACCTTATTAATCTGGCCCTGCTCAGTTCCCTTGCCCTCCAGAGTTCCTCCTCGTAGATGTTATCAATTCCACTGATTATGTCTTGCTCAGATTTTTTATACCACTGGGGAGATATGTATCTCTCAAGTAATAGGTGATTTTCAATTGAAATCCACGAAGTCACATGCACTCCATTGGTAACATACCCTATTGGTACTTCCTCAACAGGCCTGTCAGGCCACACATGGTGCCACATCTTTCTGGCAACATGGCCATGGAGTTCACTGACTCCATTACAGAATTGGGAAAATCTAAGTCCAAATGTAAACATGCAGAATTTATTGCCAGGATCATACCTCCATCCCCTCTGTCCCCAGGATATTATCTCTTCAACTGGCACATTAAAGATACTGGTGTATGGTTCTAAATATGGCCTTACCATATCAACAGGAAAGGTATCATAGCCTGCTGCCACAGGTGTATGAGTAGTAAACACATTGGCCCTTGGTAAAAGTTCCATTGCATCTTTTAGGTTTAAGTTAAACTTTCGCATTATTTGGGCTAAGCGCTCAATACACACAAATGAACAATGACCCTCGTTTAAATGGCAAACAGTGGGGAATTTATCCAGTATATCTAGAAGCTTCATTCCTCCAATGCCCAACAATATCTCCTGGGCGAGCCTTACATGTGGTTCTCCTGCATACAACCTGGATGTTATGTCCCTGATTTCAGGAGAATTGTCCTTTAAGTTTGTGTCCAGTAGATACAATTCAACCCGCCCTACATCCAGCTTCCACACCCTTGCCCTGATATTTCCCATTGGAGATGGGATATCAATGTATACTTTGTTTCCTTTCTGGTCTCTTACCCTCTGGATTGGCAGATAAAAAATATCTGTTTCTGGATATTCTTCCAGCTGCCAGCCATCGTGGTTTAGAAATTGTTTAAAATAACCGTATCTATAAAAAAGTCCTATTCCAACTAAAGGTATACAGTAATCAGATGCGGCCTTTAGGTGATCACCTGCAAGAATGCCAAGCCCACCTGAAAATATTGGAATGCTCTCATGTATACCATATTCCATTGAAAAGTATGCAACAGTGGAGTCCTTGGGCATTCCAATGTCTTCTGAAAATCTTTCTGAATATACCTCTTCTTCAAATTGTTCTTTTACCTCTTTTAGCTGCATTAGAAAATTCTCATTGTGAGCGAACCTATTTAATGCATCCTGGCTTAAATAGTCACTGAACATACGTAATGGATTTTGCTCGGCTTTTTTCCATTTTTCAGGATCAATCCTTCTTACAACTTCAATTGCTTCAAGCCTCCATGACCACCATAGGTTTTGTATTAATGTTTCAACGAATTTTAAATTTTTTGGGACTGATGGATATACATGGTAAGATTTAAAATTTTTCATGGCTTGACCCCATATTTTGTTTTATTTTTAAAATTTTATTAATAACCCTATAAAGTTCGCTTTCACCCCAGGCCTGTGCAAGACATCCCCTTTGCACATGGGGAATGTCTCCATCTAATATCTCTGGTATGTGTCCCACACATCCAGAGTTGAGATAAATAGATGAGGATCCCAGTATAGCTAAATAGGTGTCTATAAGACCTTCTCCAAAAGTGATCAACATGGCTTCCATATACGATGGAAAGATCCATGTCCAGGCAGTTCCATTGTGGTATGCAGGTTTTCTCGTGGTGTCTTCATCTCCAATATATCTCCCCTGGTATGGATGATTGGGATCTCTTATAGCATGTTTTGGAATTGAAAACAAAGGAAATTTAAAATAGTTATCTGCAAGGGACCTTATCCCGCCAGGGACAAGTAAACAAGAGGTTGCATCTAATATAGACCTCTGGATTTCTCTATCTTTAATCAATCCCAGGGTTATGCACAGTAATTGATTTGGCCTCAAATGATCATCAGGCTGTGCATTTTTGGCTTCCATGAACCCTGATGTATGGAGACAATCTGATAAATATCCAAGGGATCTGTCAAAGTATAAGTCGATTATATATTTCGCTACTTTTTCCTTAAGACCCTTCCATCCTTCATATGCAGGACAAAAAATTCCATTTTTGTCGATTTTTTCAAGTAGAGTGAGACACTTATACCACAGTGCCTGGATTTCTACTGGATACCCCTCTCTAGGAGTACAGGCAGGATGGTTTGTATCCATCCAGGTAAAATGTGGAGGGCTGAAAACAAGACCAGTTTGGATGTCTACTCTTATTCCATTGGGTGTGCCACTTACATAGTTTTTTCCAATGGATAGTAATATTTCCTTAAGGGTACGATTTTTGGTCTGTTTTTTTAAAACCTCAGAACCCAATTTTTCCACTAAATCACTTAGAACCACTCCAAACCATAGGGGAGCATCTGAAGTATCCCTATTTAACGGGGTATTCCCCTTAATCAAATTTGGCAGTGTGCCATTTTCTTCGTACTCCCCAAAATATTTTAATATGGAGATGGCCATATCTTCTCTATCATCTTCCACATATGCCCTGGAAAATATAAGAGAATCCCTCCCCCAATCTAAAAACCATGGAAAACCAGCAACAACTGTTTGTACATAGTGGTCTTCAGCAACTTTATTTTTAACTGCAAATTTGTTCAGTCCATGCCTTAACCCGTCAATATAACTGTAGTCTTCTCTTATTTCCTGTATTTCATTTGTTTCAACATGCCCAGGTTCTTTGTTTATAGAGGCTGTTAATGATGCAGTTTCACCAGGGAGTAGAGGGATTTCAAAATATCCAGGGCTAAAGAGATCAGTATGGGGATCAAGTCCCCTTTCTTGTTCCAATGGTAGATAAACCATGTACTTCCATTCAGGCTGGAGTATGAATTCTCCTTTGTCCACTTTTAAAAATAATTTTGCTTCTGGATTGGGATGGAATATAAAACCGTTTTTTTGTTTAGTAACACTTTCAGGGAATTTTTTTTCAGGCCCTAGATATGCCTTGGTAACCTCGTGGTGGGACCTTGATTCTAGATCTGGCCTGAGTATCAATTTTACTTCATTTGTTTCTTCGTTTAAATCTTTTGATTCATGTCTTTTAAATTGAATAGATACCTTATTATCATCGTCAGAAAGGCTAAGGAATATTGTTATATGTGTGTGTTTCCCAAGGCCAGTTGGCACATAAAAATCCCATTTCGCATGATTTTCATAGTCAAAGGTAAATTTCTGGATAAAATCTTTACTTATCTCCTCTGAATATCCTTGATGAACCAACCAAGCCCTTAGCCTTGTAAACATCACATATCTATCATCTAAATAATCTGGATTGAGGTTGCCAGAGAGGAGCGCATTGTATTTTGTCTCAAGTTGTCCCCACCATACAGGTACATAGGACAATGTACCCTTTTTGTTTGATGCAAGATAAGTAAAACACCTCTTTAATATTTCACTTCTTGTAAAAGTAGTTTTTATATTTATATTTGAAAAATCTGTTAAAAATAATATTGATGTCTTTCTTTCCAATATATTCTGAGAATAGGCACTATCACGGTTAGTTTCACTATTTTTATACACAGATATAAAAAGATCAAAAATTTTGTGGTTTTTTGTTTTTACATTGGGACAATATAATATAAAATAATTCCCTTTATTATCTCTTATGGATATATCGCTAAATATTATTTTTTTACCATCTTTTAATTTTAATCTAAAGGGATATTTGTTCCTAAATAAAACAACATGTTTTGGAGGTACCATTACCATTCTATTTATATCTTCAGGGAAAGTCCATTTGACCACCATGTTTTTGGGATTTGAATTATATTTTAAGTAGTTGTATGTATCATCTAAAAGCAATTGTAATTCCTTTTCCCCGTCTATATCTAGATGTTTTATACCTTTAAAATAAGAAATAAATCTATATAATTTCTCTTTAGCCTTTTGTCTTGTGCATATGTCAGGTGTAACCATATTTTTTGAGTAAAAATTATCCACTTCCATTAAGTCCATTTTATTTGGAGTTAGACATAAGACCTCTCCTGGTTGGAGCAATACTTCCCAAAATCCATCCCTGGATGAGAATTTGATTTCCTTTCCAGAGATCAAGTCGTAATGAAGGTCGTAAGATATGGACTCATCCATAAAAGATGCAATATTTTCTTTTTCACAGTTCAAATTTACCAATACAATTAAATAGGTTGATAAATCTTTTGTCCTCCTTATTGCCACAACAGACTCATCCCCTTTTTGTACGGGAAAGGAAATGGTTGTTCCAGGGAAAAAGGTCTTATTTATTTTTAAAATGGTATTTAATTTTTTTATAAATTTTACCTGATTTTCAGGACTACCCCAGTTTAAGGATGTTATTTCATGGACATTTATTTTTTCATCTGCAAACCATTCCACCCCACATGCAAATCCAAAACCTCCGCAGTGGGAGAGTAAGGCGCAAAGTCCAGTTCTCATCTTGGCATAAGTCTTTGAGATTGAGGCAAGTCTGTTATTGTCGTGGGTTTCGCAAAAATGTATCATAAGCCCTTCTTGTGAGGAGACTCTGTTTGAAAATTCAACATATGGAATTATTTGTTCTTTGGTGTAGTTTTGAAACAGTTCTGAATATGCCCAGTCATAAGTGGAGTTTAAAAGATTTAGAGTTATATTTATGTCTCCACCTAGCCCTTCTAAAAAGAATATGGTATCTGGAAACGACTCCCTTACCTTTGATATAATGTATTCCCATACTTCAAATGGGATCATATATCCAGCATCTCCCCTAAATCCATCTACACCCCTATCACACCATTTTAAGAACACATCTGCCATGTATTTCCACAAATCCTTGTTGCTGTAATCCAGCTTTGTTAAGTCTTCCCATCTAACACCCCATACTTCAGGGACTTCTATTTCTCCCCCTTGCTTTCTCTTTAACCATTCTGGATGTACGTCATGAATAACAGATCCCCATCCCGTATGGTTTATGGGAATATCCAATATTACATAAGCATCCCTTTTGTGTATTTCAGATGCCAGTTCAATAAATTGTTCAATGGGAGTCTTTTTGGGGTCAAACTGGGCCAGTTCAGGATCCACACTATAGAAATCTTGTACAGCATAAGGACTGCCAAAACGCCCCATCCTGCCAAAGGTGGTTGGTACAGGAAAGATTGGAAGCAATTGGATGTACCTACATCCAAGATCATACACAATGAAGTCCAACTCTTCTATTAAATCTCTGAAGGTTCCAGACGGAGGTATTACATGGAATCCAGCCCTATCTAAGGGAGTGAGGTCAAATTTTTCCATCCATTTGCTACTATGTTTGGATGGTCCAAAGAGCCTTACAAATGCATTATAGATTATATTGGCACCACATGAGATGGCTGGTTTCACATTTATGTGGGTATTTCCTCCAACTGGCCACATGGGACCCTTATTATTTTCAGGTAAAATATAGCATTTTGCCTCAAAGTGTCCAACTTCAAATAGGGGAAGTGTTACTTCAAATGTGTTTTTATCTATTTTTTTCATTTTTATGTCATACCAGTCCAGGTGGAATTTTACCTCATCTTTTTCAACTTTTTTGATTATTTCCCGATGCATTATCTTACTGTGTCCTAGATTGGTCCTAACATAGCCCTCACCAGTGATATCTCCCCTCACCTCAAGCCTAAATTTAACAGTATCTCCGGAAAATTTGCACAATTTTTGGTCTGGTGCTGGGGTTTGAATTAGATTTTCTGAAACAACCATATGGTATTTCCTTATATTATTTTTTATTATCCTAAGTTTATCCAAATTTGGGATAATGGTGTAATACTACACTTTTTTTTAACTTGTTTCAATAGTTGTGAATATTATTTTTACTTATATTGAATCAAAACATATGCTAAATAGATAAGGATCAAAAATCCCCCCTGCCACCTTGGAAAAGATTTTTTATGTTTGTTTATTGAAATAAATATTCTAAAAGAATAGAGGATGAGGATCATTGCAGGAAAGTGTAAGTGGAAAAAGTTCTGTGGGATACTCAAGGGAGTGGCCAGGGCAGAAGCCCCAATTACAAACAAACAATTTAGCACATCAGCGCCAACTATATTGCCAACCATAATTTCTGGGTGGCCTTTTTTGGCAGCAGTTATTGCTGTCATAAATTCTGGTAGTGATGTACCAAATGCAACCATCGTAGCAGCTATGACATCTTCTGGAACACCAAGTCGCCTTGCCAATTCTTGAGCTGAGATTATCAAAAGTTTTGAGCTGACGACCACAAAAAAAAGTCCAATTACTACCTTTAATGATGCCTTTATGTGCGATGTTGCATTTTCCTGTTTTGTTTGTATAAAACTACTTTTTTTTGACCATTTGTATGTAAGATAGAGGTAAAAGATGAGTAAGGCCATAAAAAGGACGCCCACCCACCTGTCTAATATAGGCCTGTGGAATACATATTTTTGTACAAGTGCTATTATTACAAGGAAAGTGGCAGAGAGTACCTGAACCCAGCCAGTTCTATTTAATATAAACCTATCAATTGGGACATTAAAAAACAGACAGGATCCCCCTAAAATAAGGCCTGTATCCACAATAATAGAGCCAACTCCATTTCCCAATGCAAGCCCTGGATTGTTAGACCAGGCAGCCATTACAGAAACAAATGCTTCAGGCAACGTAGTTCCAACAGATACCACAGTGGCACCAATAACAAGGGGGGAGAGATTCAGTGCCCTGGCAAGGTCCACTGCACCATCTATTGCAATGTCTGCCCCCTTTGTTAAGAAAAATATAAAAAGGGCCACTAAAAGTAATAGATAAACAGATGAAATTGAAGTTATAATGTGGATGTAAGATTCCATCAATTAGTTCTTCAGCTTCTTTATGCCAAGTAAAAACCTATAAGGACCTGGGACTCCCCTGGGAATTAGGCCAATCCTGTCACCTTTTTTCAGCTTGCTTGATATTGGTTTTACCTCTCCATTTATGAAAACCCCTTCAATATCATCTAGTTTAAGTCCCAGGGTGGAAATAACGTCCTTGACACTACTTTTATCAGGAATGTCCATGGAGAGATTCACAGCTGCTCCATGTAGTTTTTTTAGCTGAAAAAATAAATTACCAAAGCCACTTACAGTTATTTTCATGAATTTTCCCTGACAAATTCCAGGATTTCTTTTACAAGGTCCTTGATTGTATATGAATTGGGCATAATGTGGGATTTAAATCCATATCTTTTCAATGTCTTTGCCGTAATTGGTCCAATACATGCGAATTTTATTTTTTGTGCATATTGAGATACAACCTCAGGTGGAATCAATTTAAAAAAGTTATTTACAGTTGAAGAACTGGTAAATGTTATAAAGTCTATTTTATTATTTTTGATCTTTTCATAAATTGTTTCTGTATTTACATCCCCGACTACTGTTTTATATACTGGCACAACTACTACATTTGCTCCAGATTTTTTCAATTCATCTATAAGTACTTCCCTTGCTTCTTGTGCCCTTGGAATAAATATATTTTTCCCTTTTATATTGTATTTTTGTAGCTCAGATACTACACCTTCTGCAATATATTTTTCAGGCACTATATCTGCAATTAATCCAAAATCTCTTAGTCTTTTTGCAGTACCTGGTCCAATGGCCGCTATTTTTGCTTTGCATAGGGACCTTGAATCCATTTTTCTTTCAAATAATTTCTTAAAGAAGAAATCTACTCCATTTACAGATGTAAAAACAATGAAATCATAGTTGTGTAGTCTATCCAATTCACTGAATAGAGTGGAATAATCGTCTAATTCTTTTATTTTTATTGTTGGGAATTGGATACAACATGCTCCATATCCCCTGAGAAGACCACTTAGCTCACTGGCCTGGGCCCTGGATCTAGTTATAACTATGTTTTTTCCAAGAAGTGGCTTTTTTTCAAACCAGGAGAGTTTGTCCTTTAGGCTTACAACATCTCCTACAACAAGTAGGGCAGGTGGCTTTATATTTGCCTTTTTTGCATCCCTGGCGATGTTTTCAAGGGTTGATACAAGGCTTTTTTGTCTACATGTGGTTCCCCATCTAATTAGAGCTGCTTTAGTATGTTTGGGGAGTCCCGCATCAATTAAGTTTTTTGTTATATTGGGGAGATTTTTTACCCCCATAAAAAATACCAGAGTGGATGCTGAACGGGCAAGTTTGTCCCATTCTATGACTGAAGTTTCTTTGGTGTTTGCTTCATGTCCAGTGACAAAGGTCACAGATGAAGAAAAATTTCTGTGAGTTAGGGGAATCCCTGTATATGCTGTTGCAGCAATACCAGAAGTGACCCCTGGAACAACTTCAAAATTTATTCCCCTATCAACCAGGAACTCTGCTTCTTCCCCCCCCCGTCCAAACATATAAGGATCGCCTCCTTTGAGACGAACCACAATATCATATTTGCTGGCCAGTTCAACAAGGAGGCTATTTATTTCATCTTGAGATAAGGTGTGATCTCCACCTTTTTTCCCAGCATAAATAACTTTACATTCCTTATTTATCCACTCTAAAAATACTTCATTTGCCAAAAAGTCATAAACAATCACATCTGCTTTTGCTATTATTTCCCTGGCCTTAATGGTATAAAGCCCGGGATCTCCCGGGCCTGCTCCAACTAGATATACCTTTCCCATATATTTCCCTTACTTATTTAAAGTTCGATGTTAAAACACCATAGACTAGATAAAGGATTTGATTTTTTCTATCAAAGATTCAATTTTATTAAGTTCAACCATAAGATCATCTTTCTTCTTTTTTTCCTTCTCTACGATCTCTTTAGGTGCTTTTTCTAAAAAATTTTTATTGGCTAGTTTGTTTTCCACTTTGTTTAGTTCTTTTTTGATTTTTTCTTTATTTTTTACAAGGCGCTCCAGTTCTTTTTGAAAGTCTATTACACCTTCAAGTGGTACATAGAATTCACACCCCTCACACACAAAACTGGCACATCCCTTTGGGATGTGGGGCTCTTTGGAAATTTCAAATTGCTTGATCCTTGCAAGCTGTGATATCACCTCTTTGTTTTGTTCTAAAAATTCAATGTGTTCATCATCTACCTTGGCTATAACATCCACCTGCATCCCTGGATTGAGATCAAATTCTCCTTTTATATTTCTTACACCAACAACCACTCCCTGGAAAAATTCCATATCCCTATCAAGGGAACTATCTTCCCAGCCAGGCCTATATTCTGGGAATCTTACCTTGCTAAGGTCTTTTTCCCCTGTCCCTGGCAGGAGAGTATAAATATGCTGGGTAATAAATGGTATAAATGGATGCAAAAGTATAAGTAATTCTGAAAATACCTTAATGAGACAATTTCTGGCCCTTTTATTTGTGAGTTTATTATCTGAGTATAATTCTTTTTTAATCATCTCCAGATACCAGTCACAGAAGGTATGCCAGAAAAATTGATATAGGGCCTGGGCACTTTCATTGAAATAATAGCCTTCCAGTGTTCTTTCCACTTCCTTTTTTAGTCCTTCCAGGGCGTGGAGGATATATCTGTGGGCAAAGCTCAAATTTTTGGGATCAACATCATCTATGTCCACGGAATCATCAGCATTCATTAATACAAACCTTCCAGCATTCCATATTTTATTTATAAAATGTTTGTATCCTTCAATCCTGGCTTCTGAAAGCTTTATGTCACGGCCCATTGCAGCAAATGCAGTTAAAGTGAACCTAAGGGCATCAGCCCCATACTTTGCAATCATATCCAGGGGATCGATTACATTACCTGTGGATTTGGACATCTTCTTTCCATGCTCATCCCGAACCAGGGCATGGATATATACATGTCTAAATGGAACTTCATTCATAAAATGGATGCCCATCATCATCATCCTGGCAACCCAGAAAAATATTATATCAAATCCAGTAACAAGCAGGGATGTGGGATAGTATACCTCCAGCTCTTTTGTCTTATCTGGCCATCCAAGCGTGGAAAATGGCCAGAGTGCAGAGGAAAACCAGGTATCCAGTACATCTTCTTCCTGGACAATGTCCCTGGAGCCACATCCTGGACATGTTTTTAGATCTTCTGTTGATACACTCAGCTTTCCACATTGATTGCATGTCCAGGCAGGTATCCTGTGTCCCCACCATATTTGACGGGAGATACACCAATCCCTGATATTATCCAGCCACTCAAAATAAGTCTTTGTCCATGACTCAGGAAAGAACTTTGTGTTTCCCTCTAAAACCGCCTGTTTTGCTGGCCTGGCCAGGGGTTTTGTCTTAACAAACCACTGTTTTGATACAAGTGGCTCGATCACTGTCTTACACCTATAACAATGACCAACACTGTGGGTAATCTCTTCAATCTTTTCAAGTAGTCCCTGATTCTTTAACTCTTCAACTACCTTTTTTCTGCATTCAAACCTATCAAGCCCTTTAAACTTGTCTCCTGCATCCTCTGTCATATATCCATTTTCATCTATAACCCTGACAAGCTCAAGTCCATGTTTTCTTCCAAGCTCAAAGTCATTTGGATCGTGTCCTGGGGTCACCTTAAGACATCCTGTACCAAATTCCATATCAACATAACTGTCAGAAATTATAGGTATAATCCTGTCAGTTAAAGGGAGTTTTACCTTTTTGCCTATTAATTTTTTATATCTTTCATCCTGTGGGTTTACACATACAGCAGTATCACCAAGCATTGTCTCAGGACGGGTGGTGGCAACTACTACATTTCCTTCACCAGATTCCAGGGGATACTTAATATAATAGAGGTGTCCCTGTTTTTCTTCGTGTTCCACTTCTAGATCAGCAAGTGCAGTATGACATCTGGGGCACCAGTTTATCATATAGTCGCCTTTGTATATGAGTCCTTCATTGTAGAGTCTCACAAAGACCTCTCGAACGGCCTTTGACAGACCTTCATCCATTGTGAATCTCAGTCTACTCCAGTCAACTGAGGCGCCCAAGCACTTTATTTGATTTAAAATCTTACCACCATATTCTTCTTTCCACTGCCACACCCTTTCAATAAATTTTTCCCTGCCCAGGTCTTCTCTCGTTAGTCCTTCTCTGGCAATTGCCCGCTCAACCACATTTTGAGTGGCTATTCCAGCATGGTCTGTACCTGGCACCCAGAGAACATTGTATCCTTTTTGTCTTTTGTATCTACACATTATATCCTGAAGGGTGATATTGAGTGCATGACCCATGTGCAGGGTGCCTGTTACATTTGGAGGGGGAATAACTATTGAAAAAACATTTCCTTCTTTGTGTGGATCTGCCATATATGTGTTTTCTTTTTCCCACCTCTCTATCCATTCTTTCTCAATGGTATCTGGTTCATATCCTTTGTCTAATGGTTTCATTTGCATAGTTGTTGACTCCACTTTCTATTTTTTTGTTACTAGATTTTTTATAGACAAGTTACAATTATTTAATTAAAAAGCTCAGCATAAGCCATGTAAAATTTCTGGATTTTACTGTTGAAGATAGACTATAAATAACACCACATGGACTTTGTCAAGGGAGTTTAACATGATAATAGATGCCCATGTACACATATGTCCAGGAGAAGTGAGGGAAAACAGAGAGAAGTTCTTAGATGGTGAGCCAGAATTTGCTGCCATATACAAGGATCCAAAGGCCAAATTAGTTGGTGCAAGAGAACTTATAAAAAAAATGGATGAAGAGGGGGTGGACAAATCTGTTGTCTTTGGATTCCCTTGGAGAAAAGAAGAAAATTTTAAATTAAATAACGATTATGTGTTGGAGTGTGCAAATAAGTATCCAGATAGGTTGATTCCATTTTGCTGTTTTAGTTTGGATAATCCTCTTTTTGAAAAGGAGATAGACAGGTGTTTTAGCAGTGGTGCCAGGGGGATTGGTGAGATAGCATTCTATACCAGAGACATAGAAACAGAAGAAAGAAAAATTTTATCGACTGTGGCAGCAGCATGTGAAGAAAAAGATGCTCCTGTACTGCTCCACACAAATGAAGAAGTTGGACATTTCTATCTTGGAAAAAGTCCCATGACCTTAAAGAACCTTTATTTGCTCATAAAGGAAAATCCCAACACAAAGTGGATTTTAGCACATCTTGGCGGTGGACTTCCTTTTTTTGCTTATCTTAAAAAGGAAGTAAAAGAAGTCCTTAAAAATTGTTGGTTTGACACAGCAGCCATGGTATTTTTATATAGGCCTGAAGCGCTATATTGCATGATGAATGCTGTATCTTCGGACAAGATTATTTTAGGCTCTGATTTCCCACTTCTTCCCCCATCTAGATATATTAAAGAATTTGAAAAGATCCCCCTCGGGCCTGACACCAGAAAAAAGATTTTGGGGGAAAATTTTCTAAATCTCATTAATTGATGGAGTATAATCTTATGAAAAAGATAAAGATTGGAGATAAGAGTGTTAGTATGGTTCCTCCTGGCAACATGGTGGTATCAAAGGGATCACCCCAGATACTGGCAGCCACCCTGGGTTCATGTGTGGGTTTGGCTATGTTTGATAAGACTAATAAAATAGGTGGATTAATACACGTGGTCCTTCCGAGGTCTTTGTCTAAATCACAAGAAGTTGCTTCCCTTTGTGCTGAAAATGCAGTGGATCTTTTGCTCAATGAGATGGTGAGACAGGGGGCAAATAAAGAGTCCATTGTGGCAGGACTTTGTGGTGGATTTAATATGAATGTTCCAATGCTGGATGAGGCTGCTATAGAGTCCGTAAAGATAATAAAAAATAATTTAAAAGAAGAAGGAATTCCAATTACCTATCTTGAACCAATAGAACATTTAAGAAGGTCTTTTGTATTGGATTTAACCAAATGTACTTTTGCATGTAAGGACCTTATTTTTGATCAAATAAAGGATACTAAGGACAGTGTATTAGATGATAAAATAGAAGATATATTGTATAAGGTAAAGCCTATTCCAGCTGTTATATTAAAGGTCATTGATTTGATCTCAAGGGAAGTATATCAGGTTACAGAAATTGTTGAAGAACTAAAAAAAGATGAGGTGATGACCGCCAGGTTGTTAAAGTTTTGTAACTCTCCAATATTTTCTCCAGTAAAAAAAGTAGACTCAATAGAAAAGGCAGTTATATTTTTGGGAAGCAGGAACTTGCTTAATATAATTTTGTCAGTGTATATGGAAGATTTTTTCAGTGATTGTCCTGGATACAGCTTGAATCCAAAGGGCATGTACAATCATGTTCTAGCAGTTGCAATTATATCACAAAAAATATGTGAACTACTGGATCTTCCAAAAGATGTTGGATATACCTGTGGTCTTCTCCATGATATAGGTAAAAGGGTGCTGGAATTTTTTGTGTGTAATAACAAGAGAAGGTATTACAAAGAGCTTATGAAGGGAATCCCCTCTATAGTTGTAGAAAAGAACTTATTTGGGTATGATCACGTTGAAATTGGAACTATTCTGGGAGAAAAATGGAATTTTCCCAAAAATATTTTAGATACCATTAAATATCACCATGAAGTTACCCATGATATGAATCCCCTGATAAGGGTTATATATATAGCCAATATACTTGCACATCACCTGTTACCTGAATTTGTCATTGGAAATAGTTGTGTGAAAAATTTTGAAGAGATAATAAATAGTCTCAATCTAAATTATACCCATCTAAATGGTATAATTGAAACCATTCCATATAAGACCTTTACAGATGAATAAACATATTCAATTTTACCTTTTTATGATTTTTGTGTTGTTTGTTTCTGGTGTTTATTTTGTGTCTGCATCATGTGCACGTTCATTTGACCTGGAGCTACTCAAAAAGGGTGCAATGAAGGGTAGGGATGTTGACGAATATTTATACGGTAGAGAACTGGTGCTGGGTGAATATCCCGTGGAAAAAAAAATGGAAGGGATACGCTATTTAAAAAAATCAGCAATAAAGGGATATGCACCAGCAATAATCTTTCTAGCCCAGATGTATGAAAAGGGGATTGATGGTATAAAGAAAGATTTTGTAGAGTCATATAGGTGGTATAAAAAAGGGGAAGAAATAGGTCTGGAGGTAGCTAAAATAAAACTTGCTCCCCTACATAGATCAGAGGATAGTAATAAAGATTTTCGCCTTTTTGGAATTGTCTTAAAAGGTGCCAGGAGATTTGCCCTAAGTTATGTTTTGCAAAAAAATGGTGCTCAACCAATCAGAATAGACACAGGTTCCTTTTGCGATATTTTTAGCTCTGAGAAGTTGTTACAGGGCACTGATAAAATGCAGGTTTGTTACAGCCCTGATGGAGAATTTGCCTTACTTGAGTATAGATATCCCCCAAAAGG
The DNA here is from genome assembly GCF_054654515.1 of Desulfothermus okinawensis JCM 13304. Classification (NCBI taxonomy): domain Bacteria; kingdom Pseudomonadati; phylum Thermodesulfobacteriota; class Desulfovibrionia; order Desulfovibrionales; family Desulfothermaceae; genus Desulfothermus; species Desulfothermus okinawensis. The sequence goes on from NZ_BAAIEW010000009.1 coordinate 32,211, forward strand.
TGTTGGATATGATAGATTGTTAACTCTCTGGCTTGAAAAACTCAAAAAAAAATATGGTAATCCAAAAGAAATCAGGATAAACAATCTAATTGATAGATATGTCTGGGAAAAACAGGGGATTTTGATTTATTTTTGGATGGAACCAAAGACCAATACATGTTTTTTGAGGTATGTGGACCCCGCAAAGTACAAGGAGTTATATAAGTTATATCTCTCCAAAAAGATGAGAGAAAAACTTTCTACCATAGAATTTTTCTAACCATGAAAATAAATTTTAAATTATCACCCTATGCCTATCCCATTATATTTTTTGCCCTGGTAATCTTTATTGGGGCTTTTTTATTGCATATGGATTTTAGCGTAAGAAATGGCCATATTGCATGGATAGATGCCCTTTTTACTGCCACCTCTGCCACCTGTGTAACTGGACTTGTAGTTGTGGATACAGGTACTTTTTATACCAGGATAGGCCAGACCATAATTTTGAGTTTAATCCAGATAGGTGGCCTGGGCATCATGACCATAACTTCCCTTATTTTTTATCTTTGGAGTAGAAGGATTTCCCTAACAGACAGGATAGCTGTAGGACAGGGGCTGCTCCACGACCCAACATTTTCATTGGGTAGTTTTTTAATTAGAGTAGTTGTTATGACCTTTTCAATTGAAGGTATTGGTTCTGTTTTGTTGTATTTGCACCTTAAAGGGAAAATGGAGTACTTCTCAGCCCTTTTCCATTCAATCTCAGCCTTTTGCAATGCAGGTTTTTCCCTGTACTCAGATAGCCTTATGCAGTTTAAAGGCGACATTGGAGTGAATCTTGTTATAATGTCCTTAATCATATTGGGAGGCCTTGGTTTTTCTGTGCTCCAGGAACTCTATTCCTATATACCTATTAGACTTAAGGGGAAAAGGATGAGGCTTAGCTGGCATACAAGGGTTGTTATATCTACAACTATTTTTTTGATTTTTGGAGGTGCCCTGTTTATCTTTCTGGCAGAATATTTCAGTCACAATCTTCCTTCTTCCTATGTGGAGAGGATATTACTCCCGCTTTTTCAATCTGTCACCTGTAGGACTGCTGGATTTAACACAGCTGATATATCACACCTCACCAATGTCTCCCTATTTATAATGGTTATGCTCATGTTTATAGGTGGTGCACCTGGATCTTGTGCAGGTGGGATAAAGGTTACCACATTTAGAACAATTGCTGCCTATGCCAAATCTCAGATATTTATTAAAGGTAAGCAGGCAGTTATTGGGAATTTTGCAGTAAAAGAAGAAGACTTAAATAAGGCAATTGTTTTGTTTATATTTTCAACAGGCTTAATCTTAATAGCAGTTATGTTGCTAAATATATCAGAAGGGGGAGATGTGTCCCATGTTTATGCAAGGGGACTTTTTTTAGATGTTTTGTTTGAGGTGACTTCAGCATTTGGCACGGTGGGGCTTTCAACTGGCTTAACCTCTCATTTAAGTTTTTTAGGCAAGTTGATTATAATTTGCCTTATGTTTATTGGTCGATTAGGTCCAATTTTGTTTTTGTCATTTGTTCAACATATTCAAGACGAACCCAGATTTTCCTGGCCTGAAGAAAATCTATTAATAGGCTAAGGAGATGTTATGGCAAAGAATTTATTCATTGGAGTTATTGGACTTGGGAAATTTGGAATTGCCCTGGGCAAGACCCTGATTAATATGGGATATGATGTATTGGGAGTAGATAGGGATGAGGAAGCAGTTAAAAGGGCCCAATCTATCTTTACCCAGGTATATAGGGCAGATGTCCAGGACAAAAAGGTCCTTGAACAACTGGGTTTTAAAGATGTGACCCATGCAGTGGTAAGTGTTGGATCTTCCATATCCACTAGTACCATGGTGTCCTTTTATTTAAAAGAGATTGGGGTGGACCAGGTGTGGGTTAAGGCAATAAATGAAGATCATGAAAAGCTCCTAAAAAAAATTGGGGTAGATTATGTGGTGATCCCGGAGAGGGCTGCTGCCCAGGAACTGGCACTTAGAATGGCCCTACCAGGATTTCTGGAGATACTACCATTTGGTGAAAATGTTGTAATTCAGGAAAAAGTTGTGGATAAATGGGATGGAAAGACACTAAGGGACCTGGATCTTGCCAATAAATTCCATATTCAGGTAATAGCCATAAGGCAGGAGGAAAAGGGAAAATATAAGTTTGTACCAAAGGGTAGCGATATCTTGAAAAAAGGGGACACATTGGTGATTATTGGGGAGATGGAAAATTTACTTAAGGTAAATTCCTAACCCAGGTTTATTAAAATGAATTTTCCAGGAGCGGGATAGATGCTTAATTTTTTTAGAAACAAATCAAGAACAGGCCCTAGGGTAGATAAAGATATAAGGGAACACCTTGAGCGTGAAAATCCAGTGCTAAAGGAAGTTGTTGATGGCTTTTTTCAACTGGACTTCCTGCTCCACTCAATTGGATATTTGAAAAAATCAGAGAGTCTCACCAAAAAGATGTCTTGGTGGCCTGTTATCTCCATCTTGGGGACATACTCAGCCGGGAAGTCGTCCTTTATAAATTATTATCTGGACTATCCAATTCAGGAAACAGGGGTACAGGCTGTTGACGATAAGTTCACGGTGATTTGTTATTCAGCAGAAAAAGAGGTGAGGACTTTGCCGGGATTTGCACTGGATTCAGATCCAAGATTTCCATTTTATAAAATAAGCAAGGCAATTGATGAGGTCTCACCTGGAGAAGGTGCATATCTTGACTCTTATCTCCAGTTAAAGACCTGTCCAAGTGATAAGATAAAGGGAAAAATATTTATTGATTCCCCGGGGTTTGATGCAGACGAGAAAAGGGCTTCAATTCTAAGGATTACGGACCGTATAATCGACCTTTCTGATTTAGTATTAATATTTTTTGACGCAAGGCACCCTGAGCCAGGTTCCATGAAGGATACCCTGGAGCACCTTGTAAAAAACACAGTAAAGAGAAGGGATTCTAATAAATTTTTGTATATCTTAAATCAAATAGATGTCACAGCAAAAGAGGATAATTTAGAAGCAGTTTTTGCCTCATGGCAGAGGGCGCTTGTGAGATATGGGGTTAGTGCAGGAAGGTATTTTTGTATTTATAATCCAATTGCATGTAATGTAATAGAGGACCCTGAAACCAGGAAGAGATATGAGAGAAAAAGGGATCAGGATCTAAATCTTATTTCAAAACGCATTGAAGATGTAAAAATAGAGAGAACCTATCGATTAATAGGTCTTTTAAAAGACCATGTGAAGAAACTTCAGAATATAATTTTGCCCAATATATATACATTTAGGGAAAAGTTAAAAAAATATACACTGATTTTAGATTCTATTTCTTTTGGCATAATCATTTTAGCTATCCACATGGGACATTCAATATTTACAGAAACAGGATCCTTCCAGTTTTGGATAGGTATTATTAAGGGAATATTTACATCTCTTACTGGTTTTATAGGATTTTTATTTTTTTTGGTTGCATTATTTTGTGTCCACTCTGTCCTTAAAAAGAAAATTGGGGATGTCCTTGCAAAAAGATTAATAGAGGATTTTCCTGAAGAGGAAAGGGAAAGGTATTTGAACTGTTTTCTAAAAAATGGTAAATGGTATGCACCAATTTTTAGAAAATATCCCACTGGCTGGAGTGAAAGATTAGCCACTAGCCTCAAGAAATTAAATTCAGATGTAAATATTTTTATCCAGAAATTAAATCAAGAATACACAGATCCCTCTGGAAAAAATTTATAAATTATACATACACCTCGTATCTTGGGTCATACATTAGGGATTTTAAGTGGTTCCTAATTGACTTTGGTCTTGGCAATTTACATAGGTTCAGTTCATATGCGATCTCTGATACCTTACATGCGATTTCAAGGGAAACATCTCTAATTTTTGACAAAGAAGGGTAGACTCGCCCAACTTTTAAGTCGGTTTCTGTCACCTGGCTTGATAGTACTTTAGCTGCTTCAAGGAAAAACACGTCTGGTATCCTCTTTATCATGAATGCAACTGTTGCCAATCCAATTCCCGGGAAGATGTAAACATTGTTGCCCTGACCTGGCCGATATGTTTTTCCCATGTAATCTACTGGTGGAAACGGGCTTCCACTGGCAAAGATTGCCTTTCCTTTGGTACATGAGTAAGCTTCATAGGCAGTACATTCTGATTTTTCCGTTGGATTTGAGAGGGCAAATATTATAGGCCTTTCATTGATTTTGGCCATTGTGGTGAGTACTTTATCAGTAAATGCACCCTTTTGTCCACACACCCCAATTATTGCCGTGGGCTTTAGTTTTTCTATGGCTTCACTGAAGTCAGGTATTTGAGGATGTTCATGGGCAAATTCAGATTTTCTGGGATTTAGTCCCTCTCTTCCCTTTACTATAAGCCCCCTTGAGTCAAAGAACCAACACCTGAGCTTAGCCTCTTGTTCCTTTAAACCCTCTTGTTTTAATGCCTCCACTATAAGTTTTCCTATGCCCAGTCCTGCTTCTCCAGCGCCTAAGAACAGAAATTTTTGTTCCTTTAAGGGTTTTTTAATAATTCTAAGTGCTGCATAAATTCCCCCTAGGGCAACAGCAGCAGTGCCCTGAATGTCGTCATTGAATGTGCACATCTTATCCCTGTATCTTTCAAGTAAAACAAATGCATTTTCATTTCCAAAGTCTTCAAATTGAACCAATACATGGGGGTATTTATTTTTAACAGCGCACATGAATTCATCTATTAATTTATAATATTTTTCACCTCGCCATCTTCTGTGTTGCATTCCAATATATAATGGGTCTTTTAGTAGCTCATCGTTTTCAGTCCCAACGTCAATAACAACAGGAAGACAATAGGCTGGATGAATTCCACCACATACAGTGTATAGAGACAATTTACCTATGGGAATTCCCATGCCATTGGCACCTAAATCACCCAGTCCCAGAATCCTTTCTCCATCTGTTACTACTATTACCCTGACATCCTGATATGGCCAATTATCTAATATTTTTCTAAATTTTCCCTTATACTTAGTTGCAAAATAAAATCCCCTGGGACGTCTATATATGTGTGCATATTCTAAACACGCCTTTCCCACAGTAGGTGTATATATAATGGGAAGTAGTTCTTCTAGGTTTTCCATAACCAACCTTGTAAATAAGGCCTCGTTTCTATCTTGCAAGGATGTGAGGAAGATGTATTTTTCAATGTCTGATGTCTTTTTGTTTAGATTTTCTTTTACACGCATAAGCTGTATCTCTTGTGATACAACCCTTGGGGGTATAAGACCCTCTAAGCAAAATGCTTCTCTCTCTTCATCTGTAAATGCAGTGTCTTTGTTTAAAAGTGAATTTCTAAGCAGTGCGATTCCCTTTGGAAAGGCGCTGATGTCATATTTCATTTTAAATCTCCCTGGGTATTTAATATAGGAGGGCAGCCAATGCTGCCCCCTATTTATTAATCAGCAAGTTCCAATGCCTTTTTGATCCTATCTTTCCCAATTACATCATAAAATTCTGGATAGATTTTCCTCATGGCATCTTCCCATACCTTTCTTTCTTCTGGCGTCAAGTAATGTATTTTTACTTTACCAGATTCTTCAATCTTCTTTAGCTGTTCTTTTTCTAATTGAGCTGCTAATTCCCAATTCTTTTCTGTGGCATCATCTACACACTTTTTGACTATTTTTTTCAAATCCTTTGGTAAGCTGTTCCAGAAAATTTGGTTGGTGACCAGGAGATATCCAAGATATCCATGGTTTGAGATTGTCATATACTTTTGAACTTCATAGAATTTTTTGGTATAGATATTAGAAATAGTGTTTTCCTGACCATCAACAACCCCTTGCTGCAGTGCGCTGTATACTTCAGAAAATGGTAGCACCTGTGGGCTGGCGCCAACTGCTTTAAATTGAGCTTCCAATACCTTTGATGACATTATCCTGAATTTTTTACCTTTAATGTCTTGTGGAAGTCTTATTGGATGATCTTTTAGAGTTAGCTGTTTAAATCCATTGTCCCAAAAGGCCAGACCTACAAGGCCTATCTTTGACACGCTATTTAAGAGTTCTTGACCTACCTTGCTTTTCATAAATTTTTTTAAGTGCTTTCTATCCTTGAACAAGAATGGCAGGTCAAATATTTGGAGTTCTGGAACAAATCCAGTGAACTTGGAAAAGCTAGGACAGGCCATTTGGATGGCATTCATCTTAAGTGCCTCAACTGCTTCCCTATCTCCATAGAGTACTGCATTGGGATAAACCTGTACTTTAACTTTTCCTTTGGTGCGTTCTTCTACTATTTTTTTAAAATACTCAGCAGCCTGACCCTTTGGGGTATCAACAGCTACTACGTGTGAGAATTTGATCACATATGATCTGGCCATACCATAACCAGTCATAAGGCACAGTGCAACCAGGCACAAGGTTAGAGTTAGTAAAGTTTTTTTAATCATGTTACCATCCTCCTAATGTTTTGATGTTTATTATTAAAATATACTAGTTACCATATATCAAATGGGGCAAAAATAGGGATATCTGTGGAACATAAGTAACTATAATAAGGCCAATTAACAGGGCAAAAAACCAGGGCATTGAGGCCTTTATGGTCTCTTGGAGTGAAAGACCAGAAATACCGCTGGCCACAAAGAGATTGAGTCCCACAGGTGGAGTCAGCATTCCAATTTCCATATTTACTGTTATTACAACTCCAAGGTGGATTGGGTCAATTCCCAATTTAACGGCTATGGGAAAGATCAAAGGAGCAAGTATCATAATAAGGGAAGTGGGCTCCATGAAGTTCCCACCCAGTAGTAATAAGACATTAACAAACACCAAGAAATAGTATTTATTTAAATTTAAGCTAATTATCCAATTTGTCAAATCTTGAGGTATTTGTTGGGTAGTTAAAAAGTAAGCAAAGATCATGGCATTGGCAATTATGAACATGATCATTGCAGCAGTTGTAGCAGATGACTTTATTACCTGGGGAATATCTTTCCATGTTAGATCTTTATATATAAATGTTGATACAAAAAATGCATATACAGCAGATACAGCTGCGGCTTCAGTAGGGGTAAAAAGGCCTCCATATATCCCTCCAATCACTATAATTATTACCATAAGTCCCCAGATAGCTTCTTTAAATGAACTCCATATCTCCTTTAAAGGAGCCATTTTGGTCTTTCTCCTTCCACTTTTTCTGGCTGCAATGTATGTGACCAACATGAGCATTCCACCTAAGAATATAGCAGGAATAACCCCTGCCATAAATAGCTCCCCAATGGATTGATCCACAGTCACTCCATACACTATGAGTACAATTGACGGGGGCATTAATATTCCAAGGGAGCCTGCACATGCTATTGATCCCACAGAAAAGGGTTCACTATAACCGTCTTCTTTTATTGACCCCATCATAAGGGATCCTATTGCAGCAACTGTGGCTGGAGATGAGCCACTTACTGCAGCAAAAATAACACATGCAAAGATAGCTGACATTGGCAGTCCACCGGGGAGATGGCCAACCAATGAGCGTGCGAACCTTATTATCCTCTTTGCTGTCCCTCCATGTGACAAGAAATTTCCCATTAATACAAATAAGGGAATGGCCATAAGTGCATATTTGTCAATTGAGCCAAAGAGCTTTTGGGCAACTAACATTGGTGGGTCATAAGTAAATGCGAGTATGCAAATAATAGTGGACATTCCCAGGGCAACTGCAATAGGTATCCCAATTATAAGAAAGAAAAACAAAAGTCCAAAAAGTACAGCAGCTTCCATGGATTTTCTCCTTATTCTTCTTTCATTATTCTGTCATATTCAAATTCATGAACAGGGGTTTTAAGGGTTATAACTAATTTATATAAAACCTGATATGTGGAGATTATCAGGGAGATTGGTACACAGAGATAGATGATCCAAAAGGGGATTCTAAGATCAATATCTATTTGTTTTAAGTTGATACTAAATTTAATGAAATCAATTCCCCATTTGGTGAAACACGTTAAAAATATCAGAATAATCACGAGGTTGAAGCAGAGGAGCCATTTACCAAATTTGGGAGGAATACTCTGGATCAAAAATGTGACCCCAATGTGCATCCCGGTCCTAAAACCATAAGCTGCTCCAAATAGTGCTGACCATATAAAAAGATAAGAAGTGAGCGCCCCAGCCCAGGAAAGGGAAGCGCCAAAGGCATACCTTAAAATGACGTTGATAAAGGCTACAATAGTGGCAACAGACATACAAATGGTCATTACAGTGATGCTAAATACAGAAATAGCTTGGTCCAGTTTTTTAAACATTGTTATGCTCCTAAAACTTAACTATTTATATATATCGCTATTTTGGAGATAAACTACATTTTTTTGAGAAAAATGAAAGTGGAATATTTTGTATTTATCTGTAAGAAATTTTCTTACACAATGGATGGGTAGAGGTGGGTTATATTAGTTTGTGTTGCATTGCAAATCTGGATATATCGGCATTATTTCTTAGATTTAGTTTTTTCAGGATCCTGTGTCTATAGGTGTCTATTGTCTTGACACTTAGATTATAGGCCCTGGCAATTTCCTTGTTTGTTTGACCTTGGGCTATTCTCTTTAACACCTGAAGCTCTCTTGTGGATAAAATATCTAGTGGGGACGATCCCGTTCCCTTAGATATCTTCAATGCTATAATTTCTGCCACATCTCCAGGAAGGTACCTCTTTCCAGAATATATTCGTCTAATGGCAGATACCAACTCATCTGCAACACTTTTTTTAGTGAGATAGCCCATGGCCCCAGCCTCAATTGTCCTGAATATATACTGTTCTTCTTCGTGCATTGTAAGTACAAGTACTGAAATTTCAGGTGCTTGTTCCTTTAATATGTTTATTACTTCTAGACCATCATATCCTGGCATGGTTATATCCAATATCAATATATTGGGTTTTAGTTGTAAGGCCAATTCCACAGCCTTTTTCCCATCCAGTGCATGGCCTATAACCTCCATGTCATCACATTCATCTATAATCCTTTTTAATCCTTCGATGACTATTAGATGATCATCAGCTATAAGTATCTTTATCTTGTTGTCCATTTTTTCTTCACTTTTTTTACTAAAGATGTATCTTCTGTCAGTTTCTATAACAGTTTCTGTCCATCTGACACCTGGTTTTTATACTGGGAAAATTCCAATGACTTTTGTTCCCCAACTGGCCTTGGATTTTATTATTATTTCACCCCCAATAAGCTCAGCCCTCTCCTGCATTCCCATAAGTCCAAAGCTGGTTCCCTTTTCTCTTTTCTGGTTTATATCAAAACCAATCCCATCATCCCCAACTTTTAAAATTACATTGCCATTTTTGGCCTTTAATATTACTGAAATTTTATTAGCTCTTGCATGTCTCACTGCATTTGTAATGGCTTCTTGGGCTATCCTGTATATGGCAATGGCCTTAACACTATCTAAATGTGGAATGTGATTTTTTTTGTAAGTATAGATTATATTAGTTCTTTTTTCAAAGTCTGAAATGAGGGATTCAACGGACTCCTCTAAACCAAGATGGTCAATGGAACCAGGTCTAAGTTGAAAGGCAAGGCTCCTTACTTCATCTATGGTCTTGTTAATCAAATCCTGCATACCAGCTATTCTCTTTTTATACTCACTTTCTTCACCTAGTTTCCTCTTGAGCCATGAAACATCCATATTTAGCACAGTCAAGATCTGTCCCAATTCATCGTGTAATTCTTTTGATATCCTTTCCCTTTCCATTTCCTGGTTTTTAATTATGTTCCTTGATAGTTCTTTTAATTTTTTCTGGGTCCTTTCAAGTTCAGTAATATCCGTTGAGATGGCACATATCCCCTGAACTTGATTTCCCTCTGTAAATATGGGGAATCTCATTGTGAAAAATGTATAAGACTTGCCATCCTTTTCTATGATTTCTTTTGTTTTAAGGGGTTTTTTGGTTTCTAATACTTCTTTGTCTTTTGCTTCAAAGTCCATGAAAATTGGGTTGTCTGAAATAAGTGATCCCCTTATGCCCACTAGTTGGTTATTGGATGTATTGAAAAAGCGTTCAAATCCTGGGTTTACCAGCTTAAATTCCAGTTTTGAATTTTTTAGATAGATCATTGAAGGGGAATATTTTAAGATGGATGAAATCTCCTGGGTCCTTTGTCTTACCAGTTTTTCCAATTTCTTTGAATAGGCACTTAGTTTTTTCTTGGTCTCCCTTAGCTCCCGTTGTTCTTTAAGCCGTTCTGTAACATCAACAGATATTGCCAGTGTCTCAATCACTTTATTTTTATTATCTTTGATCCCGTAACACGAGAGCAATATATCCATTACTTCACCATTTTTCTTGACAAACTGATAGTGAATGTTTTTTGCCTTTCCAATTTTGAAAAAATTGGGGAGGATTTTCTCTTCTGCCAGCTTCCTGGACTCTTCTGTAAAAAAGGATGTGAGTTTTTTCCCAATTACCTCGTCTCTGGTGTATCCTGTTAAATCCAGCCAGTAGTCACTTACCCTAAGTAGTCTATATTCCCTATCAATTGAGTGGAGCATGGCAGGTGTATTGTTATAAATAGACCGGTATTTTTCTTCGCTTTCCCTGAGTTTTTTTTCAATATTTTCCCTTTCCCTGAGTTCCTTTTGGGCTACATGGGCAAGGACGTATACCAAAACAGCAATTATAATGAGTATCATAACAATAAAAGGTCCTGCCACCTGGAGGATTGGTTTGTGGACCATATTTAAGATCTGTCTTTCATCTAATAGATAGATAAGCCTCCATCCTGGGAAAAAGTCAGCGGCCCTCTCAAAGACCAGATATTTGTTGCCAGAGACATCAAAGGCTATGTCTTTTTTAAATCTAAATCCACTATAGAGCCAGGGTCCATTGCCCATTTGGCGAGTTTTTTTGATTTTATATATGGTGTTGTTGTCTAAGTAGTGGGTGGTAAAAAATATCCATTCTTTTTTGTTGGAAATAAATATGATTCCATCGGGATTAACGAAGAAAAAGATGCCAGGGAATTTTGACAAAAACCTTGATTCCAGAAAATCAACAGATGCCTTTATTATCACTACCCCAGATGGTTTTTTACCTCCATCAAGATACACTGGATATGAAAAATAGATTCCCCTTTTTTTGGATGTTGTTCCCAGGGCAGGGTAGGTTGTTGGATTGCCCAAAATTGCATTTTTAAAATATGGTCTAAAGGAAAAATTTTTACCAACAAAAGAACTTGGTGAATTTCTATTGCTAGAGGCAATGGTGATTCCCTTTTTGTCCATGATATAACAGACGTCTATGTTGAAATAGAGGGAAAATACATCCAATACCTTATTAACATTATTTAGATTGTTTTTTGTTGGACTTTTTACACAGTTTTTAATTTCACTTAGGTTTGCTAGGACTTGTGATGCATGTCTGTATTGGTTGAAAAAAAGAGAGATGTCTTTGTTTACATTATTTATTGCAGTAATACACTGATTTTTAACTTCTTTTATAAGGGAGGAGCGAAGTTTAAGGTAATATAGTCCACTTCCAATTATAGAGAGTAGTAAAGATAGCAAAGAAAGACTTATTATGATTATGCGTAGTTTTCGGTAATTGTATTTTTCTTTGGTTGAAAAAAATTTGTTTAAAATTTTCACAGGTCATCTTAACCTATATAGGGATTGAAATATCCAAATCTTATCCATGGACAATTTTTTTTCAACCTCTTTTTAAAGTTTAAAAGTCCCATGCTGGGAGATAGATCTTCTTGAATTGATAAATAGATATCAGGGTCTAGATTTAGGTTTCTCAACTGTATAAAATCGAGTTTGGTGTCTTCAATTAGGCCTAAAAGGAAATTTAGCTCAGACTCTGTATCTGTAACTCCAGGGAAATAGAGTAGGTTTATTGAAACAAAAAGGCCTAAAGATTTGGCCAACTTAATGGTGGATTTCACGTCTTTAAACCCAAACCCCCTTGGTCTATAGTATTTTTGGTACAGTGTTTCATTTGCGCTGTTTAGGCTCACCCTAATTGAGGAGAGCCCTGCCTTTTTTAGATATTCAATGGACTCTGTTATCGACCCATTGGTGTTAATATTTATAGTGCCCTTGCCTCCTTTTTTTCTGTACACGAAAATTGCCTTTTCTATTGTCTTCCATTGAGTCAAGGGCTCTCCCTCACATCCCTGTCCAAATGAAAAAATAGGTTGTTTTTCCCTTGATGCATGCTCTTCCATTACCTCACAAATTTCAGATGGAGTAGGGGTGAAGGTTATTCTCTCTTGCGTTGCAGGGATCTTAGATTCTTCTGGTTGTTTGGATATGCACCCAATACACCTTGCATTGCATGTTCTTGATGTAGGCAAAGGGGCTTCAAACCTTCCCAGTGCAAGATTCCTGGCAGCAGGGCAACAATAAGTAAGGGCACATTTTGTAAGGTGGGATATGAGCCTGTTATCTGGATATTTTTTAAGGAGTCTTTTGGCCCCAAGGCCTATTTTTTTTTGTGGAATGTTTTTAAAAACCTGTCTTTTGTCGTTATCTACTTTTTTTGCACAAACATAAAATCTTCCATTGCAAAAACCAACAGCACCATATGCAAATAAGGGAAGTGGCCATGCATCTTCTTGCTTTTTGTATGCACAAACTCCAGTTAAGGTGTATCCTGGACATACAAATGCAGACACAGCAAATCTGTCAGTTACCTCCACATCCCCTGTATCAGGGTCAAGACCCATAGCATATCTATCTGGGAGAAAAAATATATTTGATTCTGGGGGAAGGGGAATTAGTTCGTTTGGTCTTGGCAATGCCAATTCCACACCCCTTTTACATACCATTAAGAGATGTGGGTCATCATATATGTTGCCATTTGAGTCGGCATACAGAAGCCTTGGTTGGATTTTATTGTCCATTTTTGAAAATGTCTAATGGTGGCGGGAAAATATAAATAAAAGGGAGCCCCTGGACTCCCTTTTTTGAACATATAATTTTTCTGTACAAGAAAACAGCATTAACGTTTTGAAAACTGGAATTTTTTCCTGGCCTTTGGTTGACCGTATTTTTTTCTCTCTTTTACTCTGGCATCTCTAGTTATAAAGCCTGCTGATTTTAGAGGTCTTCTCAGCTCTGGATCATATTCCATCAATGCCCTGCTAATTCCATGTCTAATTGCCTCTGCCTGGCCAGATATTCCACCACCTATAACATTTACCTTTATATCAAATTTTCCTTCTAAATTTAAAAGCTTAAGTGGTTGATTGATTATCATTCTCAGGGTTTCCCTTGGAAAATACTCTTCAACTGGCCTTCCGTTGACCTCTATCTTTCCTGTGCCAGGATATAATCTTGTTCGAGCAATTGCTGTTTTCCTCTTCCCTGTACCATAGAAAAAGTCTTGGCTCATATGTCATTCTCCAATTTAATTGTTTTTAGTCCAATACAGTGGGATTTTGTGCTCCATGGGGATGATTTGGACCTGGATAAATCTTTAATTTTTTTAATTGCTTTCTCGCCAACCTGTTTTTTGGTAACATCCCTTTTACTGCATTGTAAATTACCCTTTCAGGCTTTTTTTGCAATAACTTTTGTAAGGTGATTTCTTTAATCCCCCCTGGATAACCAGAGTGGTGATAATATTTTTTTTGCTCTAGCTTTCTACCTGTGACCTTAACCTTGTCTGCGTTAATAACAATTATAAAGTCTCCATTGTCCACATGGGGGGTATAGTCTGGTTTATGTTTCCCCCTAAGCCTGACAGCTATCTTTGTTGCCAGTCTACCCAAAACCTGACCTGAAGCATCAATCACATACCACTTTCTTTGGTCTAGAGCTTTTTCCCTTGGAAGACTGTAGGTTTTAAATTGACTCATCTTGGGCTCCTCGTTTGATTTTCTATTCTATATTGTGTTGCTCTTGAACAGAAAAAGTATCTATAGCCCCATAGAAATTCCTTGTCAAGGGATAATTGAATTGACTTTTTTATGTTCAATTATTTATGTGTGTTAAAGAGAGATAATAAAAAAAATAAGGAGTAAGTGCATGTCTACTATAAGAAAAAGCCTTTTACAACTTATTTTTTCTGGATCATTTATGCGGAGGTGGAATGACAAATTAAGGCCATTTGAACTATGGGAAGTGGACAAACAGGCCCATAAAATGATTATTGCCTGGGTACTTTTTTGTTTAAATTCCAAAACTATGTCCAATGAGGAAAAGAGGGAATTGGCCCTTTTGGTAATTGAAGGCGGGATATTCGAATATCTATATAGGCTAATTATTACAGATATAAAGCCTCCAATATTTTATAAGATAAAGTCAAATCCAGTTCATTACAAACAACTTACAGATTGGGTGTTTGAAAACTTGGATCCAAAACTAAGACCCATTGGCGAAGATTTTTGGAATAAGTTTAAGTCTTATTTTCTGGAAGATAAAAAAACCCTTGCTAAAGATATTCTCTTAAGTGCACATCTTTGTGCCAGCCAATGGGAATTCAACCTACTTAAGGATTTAAATAAATGGGATGAGGAAATAGATGAGATAGATAAAAATTTTATTTCCCAATTAAAGGGTTTAGCACATGTCAATGGGGTGGATGAAATAATAGATGAGGGTCCATCGCCCTTAAAAAATTTTATATTCCAATGTGGACAACTCCGATTTCAAAAAAGGTGGTCTCAGACACCCAGGATACCTGAGACCTCAGTGCTGGGACACATGTTTATTGTGGCATGTTATGCCTATTTTTTTACACTCTCCATGGGTGGATGTAGGTCTATGGCCATAAATAATTTTTTTAGTGGGTTGTTTCATGATCTTCCAGAGCTTTTGACACGGGACATAATATCCCCTGTAAAGAGATCCGTTAGAAAAATTGGGGATTTTATTAAGGAATATGAAACAACAGAGTTGGAGAGACGAATATTTAAAGTTCTTGAGGGTGGTGGGTATAAATTTGTTGCAGAGGAGCTCAGGTATTTACTTGGAATTGAGGTAGGTTCAGAGTTTTTACCGGTAATTCGCATAAATAACGAGACCAAGGAAGTTACCTGGGACATGTTGTATGAAAGATATAACCACGATGTGTATGATCCAAAGGACGGTGAAACCTTAAAGGTATGTGATAATATGGCCGCATTTATAGAGGCATATACTGCCCTGAAAAATGGCATTGCCTCTGATCACCTGCAACAGGCTGTTTGGCGCATAAGGATGGATTTTAACCAGTATTCCCTGGGCAGTAGATTACATGTTGGGAGCCTTCTTGCGGATTTCGATTAAAATTAAAGCCTTACAATTATAGTGAGGAGTCCATTTACTAGTTTTGAGTCAAATTTTTCAGATTGCTGAGAGAGATATTGTACTATTTTCTTTATTGTGTCACTATTAATCTTTTTGAGGGAGCATAGAATTTCGTTGAAAGCAGAACCAATTGCTGCAATCCTGCCACCAAGACTGAGATCATTTCCAGATAGTCCCTGGGGAAAACCAGAACCATCTAGACGTTCACAATGCTCCAAGACACATTGGAGGGAAATTTTCTTTTTTATTCCATGGTTATTTAATATCTTTGCCCCAATTAAAGGGTATTGTTTGTATTGTATCTCTTCATCCCTGGAGAGATTTTTTTTATTTATTAAGTGGGGAGGTAACTTTGTTTTACCTATGTACACCATGGGTAGCCCTACAACAAGAGAATATAAAATTTTATCCTCAATTTCCCCTTCATAGCTTCTAAGATAAGCACCAAGACCTACAAATAACACATTTGTTGCCTGTATCCACAACTTATCTGAAGGCCTGACCCTACTAATTAGTCTCACCACCTTGTGAGGGTCATTTTTAAGGTACTGAGCAACCACCATTAAATTTGGTAATATGTTTTCAAGAATAAGTTTAACCGGCTGGAGATAAAAGAGTTTAAGGTTTTCAGGAATACCCCTCCATAGGATCTCTGCCACCTCTGGTTCACGTAAGTTTGTGTCCTGTAGAATTAGATCTAACTGTTTGCTAATGTGTTTAGAATATATTGGGAAGTCCGATCTTGCCACAAAGATATTCCCTCTTTTGCACAAGGTAAATAGCTCTTCCTGTTTTTCTTTTGAAAGCCTATCCCCTTTTTTTGCGTATAACTGGAGGTCATTAACTTTTTCATTAAAATAATATAGGTTAATAGGAGGTCTAAACTTAGGAAAACTTTCAAGCACAGGTACAGTCACTTGATAAAACTCTTCAGAAATTGTTTGATTGGGAAGAATTTTCATATCTTATCCAAGACATTTTAAATGATATAGTGGTTTTAAAATTTTTTAGTGAAACAATTTAACCACCTGTAAATGATAGTTGTACTCAAGGTCCCTTATTTCACATAAGTGTGGTCCAAGGCCTTCAAAAGAAGGTCTCCTTTTTTCAGAGACTTCCTTTAATAAGTATGCCAACTCACGCCACTTATTTCCGATTTTTGCCATTAATTTGGGCAATCCTTTTTCTTTTATTTCGGGAAAATAAGAAGATACCTCATCTAAAAATTCAGAATACATAAGCCTAAATGCTCCACCACCTGTGCCTCTTTTCTCTATAATTTGATAGGTAAATCTTGCACACCACCTCCAGTCTTCATAGTCTGCCCACTCCTTATATTCTTGGATCCAGGTATCAAGGGCACTTATACCACTGTATGGTGATTTGTTGTTAAGTATTTCATAACTATTATTATACATGGAATTTTTTATTGCTTCTTTTATATCCTCTCCAATAACAATTTGTTCTGGGCCAAATTGGTTTCCCTTACCATTGAAAAAGCCTTTAAAAAACATTGCATGTTGAAGGTCTTTAAAGCCCACTTTAAGTAAATCCTTTTTTTCTGTATCTGATAAGAAAAATATCATTTCGCTATCATCATATCCCCACACAACCACTGCGTGCCCTGGAAAATGTGTTGATGAATTAAAATAGGGAAGATAATAGATGTCAGTTTGAATCAAAATTGGCACGTTTTTGTCTATTTTTTTTATAAGTGCCTTGGTGGAATCCTGGGGGTGTTCAAATTGTTCCCAGGCAAATGGAATTTTAAGGTTTTTAAAAAAATTAGACTCAATTGAGTAACATCTACCGTGGAATAAAACAGTAGGAGCATCTGGAATGTCTTTTAAATACCAGATACCCAAACCTTGACCAATACCAAAGCACATGGGCTCACTTAGACATACCCCGTGAAATTCCATCAGGTCTCTCAGGGCACTGCTGCCACAATGTCTCCCTGGTCTATGACAGAACCTTACTATCTTCTCCATCTTAGTTTTTCAGGATTTTTGGCCTAATAAAGATTAATAACTCCCTTTTTTCATGACTCTTATATCTATTTTTAAATATATTTCCAATTATAGGAATTTTTGACAAACCAGGCACACGATCTTGTTCTCTAGACTCGCTTACCCTCTGCACCCCGCCAATTACGATTGTCTCCCCATCCTTGACCATGAGTTTTGTCTTTGCGGACTTAGTCTCGATGTCTTCTCCTCCGCCAACAGGACTGTCGTCAGATATGGTTATATCTAAAATTAGATTATTGTCAGGCGTAATTTGAGGTAGTACCGAGAGTTTGAGGACTGCGTCTTGATATTGTGTGGTTGTACCACCACTTTCTGATTCGGTCTTTGTGGCAATTTTAGTTCCTTGCATAACTTCTGCCTGGTGGTTATTTAAAGTAATTATTCTTGGGGATGAGATGGTATTCACCTTCCCCTCACTTTCTCCAAGGGATAATTGGGCGTCCAGGGTAAAGAAATCAGAGCCTGCGATTTTGGAGATGTATCCTCCAATTCCCAGGGTAGTTCCAGCAATATTGGGGAGATTAATTGCAAAACCGCTAGGCGATACTGCTGAAGAGGCAGTAGTGTCACCTTCCGTGCCATAAATACCTAGGTCAAATTTTGGACTTGTTGCCCCTGATTTTTTAAAACCTCCTCCCCACTTGATACCAAGTCCCCTTTGAAAGGACTCTGTTGCATATACCACCCTGGCCTCTATTAGGACCTGTCTCTCAGGTCGATCTAATTTCTTGAGCACCCTTTGAACCTTGTCCACAGCCTCTTTTGTATCTGATATAATCAATTGATTTGTGCGAGTGTCGTAGCTTATTGTTCCCCGTTTTGTTAGAAATTTTTCCAATTTTGGAGAGACCTCTGCTGCGGTTGTGTAATTTACCTTTAAATAACGGGTAATAAGTGGCTCTAATTGCTTTTTTTGCTCCATGGTTCTTCTGGCGATTTCCTGTTCTTGCTGTATTTTTGATATGGGTGCAATTCTAATGATGTTTCCCTGTTTTACCATACCAAGATTTTTTTGCAGTAGCACTAAATCCAACACCTGATCCCACGGCACATTTTTTAGTTGTAATGTAATAGTTCCTTTTACCTTTTCATCAAAAATTATATTAAATCCACCAACACTAGCAAGTAATCTTAGGACATGTTTTATATCTGCATCCTGCAGATCTATTGATATTAGATGTCCAGTATATTTTTTTTTCATTCCAGGAAGTAAGGTGGAATTTTCTTCTTCAGTGGTACTATTTTGAAATGTATTATTTTGTTTGTTTTGCTTAACTTCTGCATATGCTGTTTTTAGTGGCGGTACGACTATTTGAAAATATTCTGTAGTAGTTGAAATGTTTAGTGGCTGTCTATGGAAAAAGGTCAGATGGATAACTCCTCCATTTGGTGTATTTTCTACAAATATGTTTTTAACACTGGATTTAAATTCTACTAAGTCGTATATCTTTACCATAGACTGGGGGATCCAGGTCGTTGGCAGCAATATATCTAATGAATTATTATCTTTCGTTTCTAGTGTATAATTTACCTTTCCATGGAATTTTAATTTAATATATAGATTATTTTCTTCATCTTTAGTAAATTTTATATCTTGAAGGATAATTTTTTTGTTTTCAATCTTCTTTTTTACAAAAAGTAAATTCAATATACCCTTATCCCTTGAAACGAGATATTGGATTTTGTCCTTTAAATAAAGGTTTATGGATTTAATTTGCCCATCTGTATGAATAAAGTCTATCTTTTTAATTACGCTATTTTCAGGGATATTGGGCTTATTTATTTCTTTCAATCCAGGTGTCAGTGTTATTTTAAATAGAGGATATTTGTACTGGATATCAAAAGTTTGGTTATCTAATAGGGTAATATTTATCCTGTCCTGCCCGCTATTGCTGGTAATATTAAAGGTTTTTGCGTTGGCATAGGGCGAAGTTAATAAGATAAGGACAACTATTTGAATTAAGATTTTTTTCATTTCTACTCTCCCTCTTTCTTATGTAATTTCAATACGATTTTTTTATTTTTTGTCCCATATATATCGGTAATAGGCTCAAATATAATAACTTGATTTTTCAAAATACTTTCCACATATGCTCCGTTTTGTCCCACATATGTACCTACCTTTAAAATATATCCCTTTTTATCTGGCAACTCCACAAGGGCCATAGGGGGAATTTTTTTGTCCTTTGAATAGAGTATACCAATTAGCCTTAATTGAGTTGGATCTATCTTTTGTAGTGGACCAAGATTTTTGACTCCCTTATTTTTGAGGGATTGCCCAGTTTTTTTTGCCTTGATAAAAGGCACAAAGGGATCAGGAAGGTTTTTTGAGTCGTATTTAAAAGGTTTTGGATATATCCAATCTGGTATTTGTTCTTCATCTTTAGTGGAATTTCCCTGTACTGATGCTTCTAATTGTCCAAGAAAAAATGGTGTAATAAATATCATTAATAATATGGTGATAAGGCCCTTTTTAAACATTACCTTTTCCTTCTTTTTCTCTTATTTTTTTGTCTTGCCTGG
This sequence comes from Desulfothermus okinawensis JCM 13304, assembly GCF_054654515.1. Taxonomy (NCBI): domain Bacteria; kingdom Pseudomonadati; phylum Thermodesulfobacteriota; class Desulfovibrionia; order Desulfovibrionales; family Desulfothermaceae; genus Desulfothermus; species Desulfothermus okinawensis. Next base: position 52,074 of record NZ_BAAIEW010000009.1, read on the forward strand.
AGTTCTTTTTCAGTCAAAGATCTGTATATATAGAGTTTACAGTTTGCAGTAACCATCTGGTTTCTTTGAGGTCTAAAGGAAACTGAATCAAGGGTTACAAGTCTATTTAGATTGGATATGTGGGAAAAGAACAACATGAGATTTGGGAAATATCCCATAATCTTCAAAGTCAATCGTCTTTTTGCATAAAAGTCTGCAACTACCTCTTGACCAGGTTGAAACAATAAAAATTCAACTCCAACATCGTTTCCAAGGGTTTCTATATTTGCTAACAAATTTTCTATTTCCACAGTGGAATCTGGAAGCAGCTTTTTTGCATAATAAAATATCCTCTGCTTGTCTTTTACCTCCACTTCAAGCTTTTTGAGTCTGGAGATTTTTTTACGATTTATGACTATTAGACGGTTCAAATTTTCTATATCCCTCATGAGATAGTTTATTTGTTCATTTTTTGGCTTAAAAACAAAATACCAATAACTTGTTAGCATAATGGCAATTAAAACAAAAAATGCAATTATTCTGTATTTTCTTGGATACTTCTCTATTTTTTCAATTAGCTCTTTTGTTTTCATTTGGGTCTTTCATCCATATTTTTTTGAGTTTGAATTCGAAAACTAAATGACACTAAATCATAACCCATTATTTTTTTCTTTGCTGATTTCTTGAGGTAAACTTCTTTTGTGTATTTTGAACTTCTCAATCTTTTAATGTATTGGGCCAGGACCTGGTTATCCAATGCAACTCCTGATATATCTATATTTCCACTGGAAGATAGATTTAAAGAAGTAAACCACAATTTGTCTTTGATAAAATTCCTCACCAATTCATTTAAGTATATAACAGGCATGTTTTGATTTTTTCTTATTTCCTTTATTACTCTTATTTTATGACTTAATAATTTTAATTGATTTTTGTAATTATTTACTATTTTTACTTTTCTGATCAATATCCTGTGTAAACTTTGTTTTTGAGCTTTTATCTTGGTCAATTCATCTATGTGAGCATTAATATTAGTATTTATAAAAAACAATAAAATGGCTACTAACAGTAATACAAAAATATAGATGCCAAATTCAAGTTCAATAGAGAATTCCCGTCTTCTCTTTTTATAAGGGTATAAATTTATTTTTATCATTTATATCCTGCCTTATATTTTCCCTTTATATGAAATTCCTAATGGCCAGGCCAGTGGCAACGGCAAATTGTGGACCAATTGATTTTACGTATTCTAGATCAAAATTTGCAATAGGTATGTCCATTTTTTTAAATGGATTTAAAAAGTTAACATTTTTTCCCAGGTGTTCTTCTATTACTTCTGTTAATCTTGGTGCTAAAGATCCCCCCCCTGACAGATAGATATTTTGAACATCTTTATCTTCTGGATAATTTGAAAGATGAAAATATATCATTTTCTGGATTTCATCGATCCAAGTTAGGTATAAATCTTCCATCTTTTGATATACCAAGATTTTTTCTTTTGGATCTAGTCCACTAAATCTATTTATTTTAATCTTTTCACATTCGTAAAAATTCTTATTTGTCACCTGCTTTACTATATCTGTTAATTGGTCTCCACCCAAACTCACGTCCCTGATAAGTAGCGGAGCGCCATTTGAATAAACGCAAAATATCGTGTTTACTCCTCCAATGTCCAGTAAATATGTTGTATCAGAAATAAACTCAGGATAGTTGTATTCAAAACAATTGCACAGGGCAAATCCTTCAACATCTATTCCTTCTATTACGAAATTTGAACCCTCTATAAAGTCCTTTAATTCATTTACTACATTTTTTTTACTGGCAACTAAAAAGTAATCTTTATTTCTATCATTACTCTCTGAATTATTTATTATAAAATAATCCATATATACATTTTCTATATCAAAGGGGATGTGTTCTTTTGCATGTTTCTTTATTGTTTGTTCAATCTCGTCTTCTTTTTTTTCCTCTATTTTGGGCAGGTTTAGTCTTTTAATAATTACAGAGTGCCCGGCCAGGGAGAGACTTACCTCTTTATCCTTGAGGGACAGGGAATTTAAAAGGGTTTTAATTTTTGCCCTTAATTTATTTTTGTCTTCTTGTTCCTCTTTCTTTAAAAATGCCCTTCCAAATCTATCCAGTTCTAATTTTTGTCCCTTTTTTTCGAGCCTCACAGTCTTTATCCACTTGCTGCCAATATCCAGACCCAGCCCCACCTTTTTTTTTGATAACTGGAAAAAGCCCATGAAATTTGCCCCTAGACTATTTATTTTTAGGTCTAATAGTTAATACTGGAATATTTGAACTTTTTACTACCTTTTCAGCTACAGATCCAAAGAGAATCCTATCTATCCCCTTTCTCCCATGGGTTCCCATAACAATTAGATCTATATTATTTTCTTTTGAGTAATTAATTATTTCTTCTGCAGCATAACCAGTTATTACCTTCCCAGAAACTTTAGGGTTGTCAGCAAAATTCTCTTTAATGAATTTTTCCATGGTCTCTTCTGCGCCCTGAATTATCTCCCCCACAAAATTTTCAATTGAGCTGGGTGATATTTGAAACCCTACATATTGGGATAGGGTAGGAGCAACGTATATAATATCTAAGTCTGCATCAAAGGCTTGCTGTAGTGTTACGGCATAACTGACTAATTCCTTTGAATATTCAGCAAAATCTACTGCACATAATATTCTTTTTATCTCTTTTTTTTCCATAAATCCCCCTTTTTGACCAATTTTTAATTCTTGCAATATCTATTAATTATACGTTGTATAATTTTGCTTGTGGAATATCCCGACAAAAAATGAGCGCTTATTACTTTCCCACCATAGGTTGTAACAATGTCGTACCCAACAATTTCACTTTCTTTCCAATCGCCACCCTTTATTAATACATGAGGCCTTATACATTTTATAAGGTCATAAGGGGTTTCTTCATTGAAGAGGATAACATAATTTACAGATTCTAAAGCTGCTAGACAAATTGCCCTATCCATTTCACTGTTAATGGGCCTGTTTTCCCCCTTTAATTTTTTAACCGAATCATCACTATTTAGTCCCACAACCAGGATGTCTCCAAATGTTTTTGCAAGCTGTAGGTATTCAATGTGCCCCCTATGCAATATGTCAAAACATCCATTGGTGAATACAACACGTTTGTTTTGTAAAGAGCTTTTTTTTATTTCCATAAATTCTTTCAACGACCTTATTTTGGATATTAAGGGATTTAACTTGTTCATGTCAATATATGATCCTCTTTTTCGCAATATTTTGATTCATTGTCTATAAAATTTTGCCTTGTAGGTAGTGTTCTCAGGATTGTCTGAACTAACATGTCCAGATTTTCTTTTTCAATGGCAGAGATAAAAACGCCATGTGGGAACATATTTTGTAATCTTACTTTTTTCTCATAATCTATTTTGTCTATTTTGTTTAATACAAGTATTTCTGGAATATCTATTAAATTCATTTCCATTAATATTTCTCTTACAGCCATTATTTGCTCTTCAACATTTTCATGGGATGCATCTGCTACATGGAGAATTATATCTGCCATATGAAGTTCTTCTAGGGTGGCCATGAATGCTTCTTTGAGTTTTTGGGGCATGTACCGCACAAATCCAACAGTATCTGTTATGATGACTTCCCGTTCATTTGGAAAACGAATCCTTCTAGATGTTGGGTCCAATGTGGCAAACAATTTATCAGCAGTATATATGTCACTCTTGGTAAGGACATTTAAAAGTGTTGACTTCCCAACATTTGTATAGCCAACCAAAGAAACAATTGGGAGCCCTGCCTTTTGTCTCCTAAGCCTCTTGTGGGCCCTTTGGCTCTTTATTTTTTCCAGTTCCTTTTTTAACTTGGTCTTTTTCTCCCGGATCCTTCTCCTATCCATCTCAAGTTTGGTCTCCCCAGGTCCTCTTCCTCCAATTCCACCGGTAAGTCTGCTCATGGCCCTATTTTTACCAACCAACCTGGGTAAAGTGTATTCTAATTGTGCCAGCTCCACCTGAAATTTACCGGCTTTGCTCTTTGCGTGTTGTGCAAAGATGTCCAGGATAAGTTGAGTCCTGTCTATTATCTTTCTGTCAGTTAATTTAGCCAGATTATTAATCTGTGATGGGGTTAGTTCCCTATCAAATATTAATACATTGGCATCTGTTTGAAGACATAATACCTCAAGCTCAGCCAGTTTTCCCTTACCAAGAATATACTGGGGATTAATGGAGTTAACACGTTGTATTAGATGTCCACAAATCTCCACACCAGCTGTTTTTGCCAGCTCAGACAATTCTTTTAAGGATTTTTCCTGGATATCTTTGGGGGATGTGTCTACACTAACCAAAAGGGCCCTTTCCCTTTTTTTTGAAGAAATTCCATTAGCTATGTTTCTTGAGAGCTCTTCTTCTATTGCCTGTATGGTGCTCTTGAGATTAATTTTATCAGTATCCCATGGTAGGATTTGAGACAAATAATAAGGTTTGTTTTCCTTTTTAGCTGGAACTATATGGGCCCACTGAAATTTTTCTGGGCCACCATGTTCCCCAACCATTAAAACACCTATGCTGTCTAATTTCAAAAAAATGAGGTCCATTAAATCGTCTTGGGTGAGGGGGGTCCTTCCCCTGTGGGTATGAAGTAGCCTTATACCTTTAAGTCTTCCTGTTTTTGTCCTGATTCTTCCCAATTCTGGTATTACAATTTTATCACTATCCCCAACTATAACCTTTAGTACTAAGCCCCTTCTGTCAATCAAAAGACCAATCTGTCTTTTGGTCTCAAAGGTGAGTTCTGCAAGCTCCCAGGCCTGTTCCTTTGTGTAGGGAAGGTCCTGTGGATATTTCCTTTGATAGAGCTTTTCCAGTCTTTTTATTAAGCTTTTTGGAAGTCCTGTGTCATTTCCATAAATTTTAAATCCTATGGTTCCACCTCCTAAATATGTTTTTTGGGGAAAATCCCCCGTGGTTATTGTCCTGACAGGGTCTCACAGATCATTTTGTCGTAGTTGGCAGTTATGCAAAAAGTCCTGGCAGCCATTTTTCTTCTTAAAGATAGTGAAACAGAAAAGTCTTTATCCTTTAATTCCTTGATTATCTCTTTATAAAAAGATGGATCAGGGACAACTGCTATGCTGTGATAATTTTTGGCTGCCGCACGAAGCAGGGTAGGACCACCAATATCTATCTGCTCAATTAAATCCTTGTCCTTGAGCCCTTGTTTTAGGGCACCTTCAAAATTGTATAAATTTACACATATTAAATCAAAGGGTTTTATGTTTAAGTTATTCAATGTTTCAATATGCTCCTTGTTGTCCTTATCTGCCAACACCCCAGCATGGATGTGGGGATGAAGGGTTTTTACCCTCCCATTTAATATTTCAGGAAATTTTGTAACATCGCTAACAGATGTTATCTTAAGCCCTGCTTGTTCCAATTTTTTTTTGGTCCCTCCAGTGGATACAATTTCCACTCCTCCCTTTATTAAAAAACTTGCAAACTCCACTAAATTAGATTTGTCAGTTACGCTAATAAGTGCCCTTTTAATTTTTAAAAGGTCCATGATGTTCTCCTTTTGTTTGAGAATTTTTATTGGTCTTTTATTTTGTCAAATCATTTATTTCTTAGCAACTATAAATTTTTTACCACTTAATTTTTTGGAATATAAGTTGCATTTTTTATAAAAACTTCCTTCAAAGGAGAACATCATGAAGGGATTATTTGAAGAACCCATTGATCTAATAAAAAAAGTAATGGATCTCAGGCTGATTCGTCAAAATATTGTCGCCAGTAATTTGGCCAACATAGAAAATCCCCATTACAAAGCCAGGCGGATAAAGTTTGAAGAAAAGCTCCAAGAGGTGTTAAATTTAAAAGACACAGCCCAATTGGCAAAATCAAATCCCAATCACTTTCCCAATAATATAACAGCTGAGCCAGATTTCTACAAAGAATTGGAGATAAGGGTTGTTGAAGGAGAAGATGCAGTTAATTTAGACAAAGAGATGGCAATTGAGGCCAAGAATGTCCTTGCCTACAATACACTTACTACCGTAATGAGAAAAGAATTTGAAATGCTCCAACAGGTAATATCAGAAGGAGGTAAATAATGTCACTTAATTTCATGACAGCATTAGATATTGCAGCTTCAGGGCTAAGCGCCCAGAGGACCAATCTAAATGTCATTTCCATGAACCTTGCTAATATTAATACCACCAGGACTCCTGAAGGAGGCCCTTATAAGAAGAAGACTGTAATTTTTCAAGCTGCCCCAATTAAATGGCCTTTTGATAATCTTATGGCATCAAGGATAGAAAGGGAAGTTAAAGGGGTTAAGGTAAATAGGATCGTAGAGGATAATAAATCTTTTAAAAAGGTTTATGATCCAAACCATCCAGATGCAGATAAGGATGGTTATGTGTTGTATCCAGATATAAATCCTGTAGAGGAAATGGCCAAAATGCTTACTTCCCTGAGAAGTTATGAGGCAAATCTTTCCACCATTAGTTCCATTAAGACCATGTTAAATAGGGCCCTTGATATAGGCAGGTAACAAAATTTTTAAGGGGGGATTAAAATGGCAATAAATTCAATTGCCCAGGCCGCTTATTTATCCAATCTCAGGGATAAGGATTTAATTGAGCAGGGATCTAGGAATGTTGGTTCATCTAATTCATTTAAGAGTACTGTGGAAGAATCCCTGAAAAAAGTTAATGAATTACAGTTAGAAAAGGACAAGATGATAGAAGAATTTGCTGTTGGTAAAAATGAAAATGTCCACGAGGTGATGATTGCCCTGCAAAAGGCAGATGTTGCAATTAAGCTCACATCTGCTGTACGGAATAAGGTTATAGAGGCATATAAGCAACTTATAAACATGCCCTTATAGTTTGAATTTTTATAGGAGGCCAACATAGATGGCGAATTTGTTGACTAGCTGGAGTGAAAAAATAAAAGACTTATGGGAAAAGGGGACCCTCCCTCAAAGGGTGTTGGCAATTGGGGTAGTTATATCCCTCACTATTGTATTTATAATGCTACTATATTTCTTAAATAGGGAAGAATATGGGGTCTTGTATTCCAATCTTAAGCAAGAGGATTCTGCAGCAGTTGTGGAATTTTTGAAAAACAAGAAGGTCAAATATAAGTTAAAGGATGGTGGTTCCACTATTTTAGTCCCTAAAGATATGGTCTATGATTTAAGACTGGAAATAGCAGGCCAGGGGGTTTTGAGCAAAGGTACTGTGGGGTTTGAGATCTTTGCAAAATCTTCCCTTGGACAGACAGACTTTATACAGCGGATAAATTATCAGAGGGCCCTTCAGGGAGAGTTAGAGAGGACCATTCTATCCATACCTGAAATTCAAGGTTGTAGGGTTCACCTGGTATTACCTTCAAGGTCTCTGTTTGTTGAAGAACAATCTCCTGCCTCTGCATCTATTTTAGTTCAATTAAAAAGGGGGCGGGAACTCTCAAAAGAACAGGTAAAGAGTATTGTAAATCTTGTGTCAACAGCAGTGTCTGGACTGAAGCCAGAAAATATTACCTTAATAGATTCAAGGGGTGAGCTATTAAATAGACCATCCATTGCAGGAGAAAATAGTGGTTTAACCAGTACTCAGATGGAATATAAACTGAATTTAGAAAGGACCTTGGCAAATAGGGTCAGGAATTTGCTTCTTCCTGTTGTTGGTCCTGGAAAGGTAATAGCCCAGGTAAATGTTGACCTTGATTTAAGCGAGCAGAATATTTATAAAGAATCTTATGATCCAGATACAACAGTGGTTCGCAGTGAACAAAAGGTAAAAGAATCTTCAAAAGGTGTTACCCAGGCCGAGTCTTCAAAGGCCGGTGTTCAATACCAAAAGACTGGAGGCGGGACCGCAACCAGTGAAGAATCCCAGAGGTCACAACAGACCATAAATTATGAGATAAACAAGGAAGAAAGAAAGATATTCATACCAAAAGGCCAGATTGCGCATTTGACTGTGGCAGTTTTGGTTGATGGCCTGTATAAAACAGGAAAAGACGGGAAAAAGATTTTTGTCCCAAGGCCTAAGGAAGAGTTGGATAAGATAAAGGAGTTGGTGAAAAACGCAGTAGGCATAAACCCAAAAAGGGGAGATAGTGTAGAGGTAGTATCCATGCAATTTACTCCACTGGAAATTGGTGGGCCAAGCTTTTGGCAGGTGTTACTTGATTATCTTGCTAAGTTTTTGACTCCGATTTTAAATAGTGTAGTGATTCTGCTTTTCCTCCTCCTTGTAGTAAGACCTGTTGTCCTGTCAATCATAAAACCCAAGGTAGAAGAAGAAACTGCTGAATTAGAAGAGCTGCCTGAGGCAGAAGAGGAAAAAACGCCACAGCTTACAGAAGAAGAGCTAGCAGCATTGGAAGCCAAAAAGCCCTTTGATGAACTAAAACAAAAGGCTGCCACTATATTGGATAAACACTCAGATGAGGCAGTTTTTATAATAAAGAATTGGATGCGCGATGAGGTGAGGAGATAGATAGATATGGAAGAGATCAAGGATCCAAAAGACCTAACAGGGGTTCAAAAGACAGCAATTCTCCTTTTAGCACTAGGGGATGAATATGTGCAAAAGATATTTAAAGAACTTGAAAGGGAGGAGATCGTAAAGGTTTCAAGGGCAATGGTTGAATTAGAAACAGTTCCCCAGGAAATAGTGGAGGCGGTGTTATCAGAATTCAATGAGGCCTTTTTATCGGGCAAGAGGATGCTAGTTGGAGGTCCATCGCAAGCAAAAAGGATTTTATCTAAGGCCCTGGACGGAGAAAGTGTTGAAGACATAATGAAGAGATTGGAATATGACTACAAGCCACCTCCTTTTAGGGGACTGGAAAACTACAGTCCTAGTATAATGGCCCAGATTTTATCCAATGAACATCCCCAGACATTGGCACTAATACTTGGTCATCTTCCTCCCCATCAAGCAGCAGAAGTATTGAAAAATTTGCCTGCTGGGGTCAGGCCAGAGGTGCTGCTGAGACTGGCAAAATTGGAAACTGTTCCCCTGGAGATGCTCTATGAAGTTGACTCTGTGCTAAGGGAACAATTGGAGGCAATGGGTGGCGAAGGTCAAAAAGTTGGCGGAGTTCAGGCAGTGGCAGAGATACTAAACGCCACAGAGCGTTCCATAGAAGAGGAAGTGCTTTCAGAGATAGAAACTGAATCACCTCAGATGGCCGAGGAAATCAGAGAACTCATGTTTGTCTTTGAAGACATTAAAAACCTAGATGATCGTTCCATTAGAGAGCTATTAAAGGAGATTTCCAATGAAGATCTTACAATGGCACTAAAAGGAGCCTCTGATGAACTAAAAGAGAAGTTCTTCTCCAATCTATCTGAACGTGCAGCAACAATGATAAAAGAAGACCTGGAGATTATGGGTCCTGTGAGACTATCAGACGTGGAACAGGCCCAGAGGAATATTGTGCGCATTGTAAGACAATTGGAAGCTGAAGGTAGAATAGTACTGGCAGGCAAGGGAGGAGATGATGTCCTCATCTAAGGGGAGAATAATAATTGGCAAAACTGGTCTTGTGATAGATGAAGTGGAATTTTCAAAAAAACACAAAGAGATAGACCTGTGGGACGAAAATACTGAAAAAATATTCCTTGAAAAAATTAAACAAAAGGCTTCCTTTAAGGCATCTAAGATAATAAAGAATGCCCAAGATGATGCAAAAAAAATTAAACAACAAGCTTATGATGAAGGTTATAGAGAAGGGCTGAAAAAGGCAAAAGAGGAGATTGATAGTCTAAAAGTGCAGATGAGAGATAAGTTTCTCTCAATATTGAATTCCATAGAAAGGGAAAAAGAAAATATACTAAAATCCCATATGGATGATATTTTGAATCTAATCTTTGTATCTGTTAATAAAATAACAGGTATTGCATATGTGGAGCACAGAAAGGAAATTTTAGAAGAGCTTCTTAATTCGTGTTTAAATGAAATAAAAGAGTCAAAGACAGTAAAAGTATATGTGTCTAAGGAAGATCTTCCCATGGTGGAAGAGTTAATAGAGCCTTTAAAAGGAAAATATGTTGATATAAAAAATTGGCATCTTTTAACAAGAGACAATATAAAGGCTGGAGAAGTTGTTTTAGATACAGGAGTTGCCAAAGTAACAGATTCTTTTGATAAGAGATATGATATGGTGAAGAAGATTCTACAGGATGTTGAGATAACCGGTTAATATTATGAATATAAAAGAGGCTATTTCTAATATCTCCTCCCTTAAGACTACTGATAGCTTTGGAAAGATAAGTAAAGTTATTGGTCTTGTGATTGAAGGCAAGGGGCTAAACACCTCCATTGGGTCAGTCTGTGAAGTAATTATTGAAAATGGTCAGAGTTTTCCTGCAGAGGTGGTTGGTTTTAGAAATTCCACTGTACTCCTTATGCCCTATGGGGAACTCAGGGGAATAAAACCTGGATCATATATAAAAAATTCCAACACTTCTCCATATATTGGAGTAGGTCATGGACTCTTGGGAAGGGTAGTTGATTCTTTTTTAAATCCCCTGGATGGGAAGGGAAAGATAAAAGTCGATAATTTATACCCATTATATGCTGATCCCTTAAATCCAATTTCTAGAAGGCGCATAGATACACCCCTGGATGTTGGGGTAAGGGCCATAAACGGACTTATTACAATAGGAAAAGGCCAGAGAATTGCCATTATGGCAGGTTCTGGCGTGGGAAAGTCCACATTACTAGGTATGATTGCGAGATACACAAATGCCGATGTAAATGTTATCTGTCTTGTGGGGGAACGTGGAAGGGAAGTGAATGAATTTATTGAGGATTCTTTGGGGGAAGAGGGACTAAAAAAATCAGTAGTAGTGGTTGCCACATCAGACTTATCACCTCTGGTGAGGATGAGAGCAGTATATACTGCCCAGACCATAGCTGAATATTTCAGGGATATGTCAAAGGATGTTTTATTTATGATGGATTCTATAACTCGTTTTGCCATGGCCTCCAGGGAGGTTGGGCTCTCAGTTGGAGAACCACCTACCACCAAAGGATATACTCCTTCTGTGTTTTCCCAGCTACCCAGGCTACTTGAGAGGGCTGGCACATCTGATAAAGGGACCATAACTGGGATTTATACAGTTTTAGTGGAAGGAGATGATTTTACAGAGCCAATAGCAGATGCTGTTCGCTCAATAGTAGATGGGCACATTGTCTTAACAAGGGAACTGGCAGATCAAGGGCATTATCCTGCAATTGATGTGTTAAAGAGTATCAGTAGGTTGAGGTCTCAGATAATAGATAAGGAGTTGTATAAACTGGGAAATAAACTATTGTCCACCCTGGCCACATATCAAAGGGTGGAGGATATGATAAATATTGGAGCATACTCCAAAGGATCTAATAAAGACATTGATTATGCAATTGAGAAAATTGATAAAATAAATGATTTTTTGGTTCAGGATGTAGAAGAAAAATCCTCCCTTGAAGATTCTTTTTCAAGACTTAAATTAATTGTACAGGATTGATACTAAGCCTTCTTAAATGCCTTGACCATCCAGCCCCTATAAAATAAATTAATAATATGCCTATTTCTCTAACTCCACTTATTGATTGGGTTATGGATCAAGTAATTAGTGATTAGTGAAAGGTAGAAGGGTGAAGGATGAAGGTAGAAGGGCGAAGAAGACCTAAAACCTTGAACATTGAACCTTCTAAATTTTTTACTTATGTTATGGGTGAGAGATTAAAATGGCCATTGAGAGAGAGGTTAAATTTTTAGTAAAAAATGGGTTTGATAATATCAGGATGCGCTTAAAAGATTTGGGGGCAGTTTTTATAGACAAATATTTTGAAGAAAATATTGTGTTTGATTATCCCAATAAAAAATTAAAAGAAAAAGGGATACTTTTAAGACTAAGGAGTAAAAACAAAAAAAATATCTTGTGTCTTAAAAATCCCATTCCAGGCCGGGATCATGGAAATGAAAAAGTGCTTGAAGAATTTGAGAGTGCTTTTGAAAATAAGGAAAATCTCATAATTATTTTGACCAAGATTGGACTTGAAATATCTTTTAAATATGAGAAAATAAGGGAAAAGTGGCAGTTTGGTGAAACAGATGTGTGTCTGGACACCCTCCCATTTGGTGATTATCTGGAAATAGAGGGAAAGGGAGATCTAAAAAAAGTTGCAAGGGAGCTAGGACTTAACTATGAGGATGCTTTAACTATGACTTATCACGAAATAAACGCTAACATCCGGAAAAAATTGGGGCTTTTACCAAAGGAAAGTTTTGTTTTTAAAGATTGGACTAAACACAAAAAATTTAATAAAGGGGTTTTGGATTATGACAATGGAAAATAGGCCAGAACTCCACGAAGATACCTTAATAGAAGAAGAGCTCAAAGAGCCACCCAAATATAAGGTGTTGCTCCACAACGACGATTACACCACCATGGATTTTGTGGTGGAAGTACTTATGAAGGTATTTCATAAGACCAAAGAGGAGGCAGTTGCTATTATGTTGAATGTACACAAAAAGGGTATTGGTGTTTGTGGAGTATACCCAGCAGAGATAGCAGAGACAAAGGTTGCACTAGTACACAAAATGGCAAGAAAGGAAGGATTTCCTTTAAAATGTACCATGGAAGAGGTTTGAATTATGTTAAGTAAAGATTTAGAAAAGGTATTTGCCCTTGCAATTAGAGAAGTAAGGGTTAGGCACCACGAGTTTTTGACCTTGGAACACGTGCTTTATGCCTATCTACTTATCCCACAGGGAAAAAATCTCCTAAAAGATTGTGGAGTAAATGTAAATAGGTTGAAGGGACAGTTGGAAAGGTATTTTATTGACAATTTGGATGTATATCCTGAGTCCCAGGGAAGGGAAGTAATACAAACCCTGGCTGTACAAAGGGTCTTACAAAGGGCAATTTTTCATGTCCAGTCTGCTGAAAAACCCCGGGTTGAGCTGGGAGATTTTCTTGCCTCAGTAATGGAAGAGGAAGACTCGTACGCCACATATTTTTTAAAGAGTCATGGTCTGGATAGGTTGGATCTATTAGAATACATATCCCACGGACAGCCAAGGGAGGAAAAGGATAATCCAAGGGGTCAATCATTTTTAGAAAGATATACCCAGGACCTTGTTTTAAGAGCCCAGATGGGACTCATAGATCCCCTAATTGGTCGTGAAGAGGAAATCGAGCGCACAATTCAGATTCTTTCTCGTAGGAGAAAAAACAACCCATTATATGTTGGTGAGCCAGGGGTTGGAAAGACAGCCCTTGCAGAGGGCCTTGCCCTTAAAATCGCCAAAGGGGAGGTCCCAAATAAATTTAAAGATACAAAAATATATGCCCTTGATATGGGGTCTTTAATTGCTGGAACCAAGTTCAGGGGAGATTTTGAGGCCAGGTTAAAAGGCATAATCAATGAGTTAAAAAAGGGAAAAGAAAACGTAATCCTGTTTATTGATGAAATACATACAATTGTAGGGGCTGGCGCTACAAGTGGAGGTTCACTTGATGCTTCAAATATATTAAAACCTGTTTTGGCCTCTGGAGAAATAAGGTGTATAGGCTCAACAACTTATGAAGAATACAAGAACCTGTTTGAAAAGGATAGGGCACTGTCCAGACGCTTTCAGAAGATTGATATCTTAGAGCCAAGCAGGGATGAGAGCATTGAAATATTAAAAGGCCTGAAAAAATATTACGAACAGCACCACAGCATCAGGTATTCAAAAAAGGCCATAGAGGCCGCAGTGGACCTTACAATTAAATATTTGCCAGATAGATTTTTGCCAGACAAGGCAATTGATGTAATAGACGAGTGTGGTGCACATTTTTCTCTAAAAGATAGGAAAAAAAAGGTTATATCTGTTAAAGATATAGAGAATGTGGTGGCAAAAATCGCCAGGGTACCCATTAAGAGTGTGACCACATCAGATAGAGATAGGCTTAGAAACCTTGAGGTAGAGCTAAAAGAGGTAGTTTTTGGACAGGATGAGGCAATTAAACAAGTTGTTCGTGCAATAAAGAGATCAAGGGCAGGACTCAGGGAGCCAAATAAGCCAGTTGGAAGCTTTCTATTTGTTGGCCCAACGGGGGTTGGGAAGACTGAGCTTGCAAAGCAACTTGCAAATATTCTGGGCATTAACTTTTTGAGATTTGATATGAGTGAGTATATGGAACAACATTCAGTGGCCCGTCTAATCGGTGCTCCTCCTGGATACATTGGGTTTGATCAGGGAGGACTTTTAACTGACAATATCAGAAAACATCCCCACAGTGTACTTTTATTGGATGAAATAGAAAAGGCACATCCAGATCTATTTAATATCTTACTACAGGTAATGGACTATGCCACTTTAACTGATAATACAGGAAGAAAAGCAGATTTTAGACATGTAATACTACTTATGACATCCAATGTAGGTGCAAGGGATATGTCCTCTACTTCCATTGGTTTTGCAAAGGAAGAGGTTGAAGATAAATCACATATGGGTGTTAAGGCAGCAGAAAAATATTTTTCACCAGAGTTTAGAAATAGATTAGATGGTATTGTTCCCTTTAGACCGCTTAATAAAGACCTTATGAAGATGATAGTTGATAAATTTATAAAGGAACTAAATGAGCAACTAAAGGACAAAAAAGTTAAGGTTGTACTGGATGAAAGTGCCAGAGAATTTTTAGCCCAAAAGGGATTTGATCCAGACTATGGTGCAAGACCAATGAGAAGAGTTGTACAAAAGGAAATCGCAGATCCACTTACCGATGAAATCCTCTTTGGTAAACTCAGTGGGGGAGGAAAAGTACTTGTTATAGCTAAAGATACAGGGAAAGGAAAAGAGATTGAATTTAAATTTGAAAACTAAAACATATCCCTCCTTTTTAATAGTAGGCCTGAACCATTGTTCAGGCCTACTTCATAAATGGAACAAACTTATCTTTGTCTTTAAATAGCGCCCCTTATTTTGTCTGTAAGTTATTGTGATTTCAATACGATTTTTACCCTTTCTGTTATTTTTCCCAATAATTTTGGGTTCTTTCTTGAAAAATGAGAAAAAATATGAAACAAATATTTAACCCGAGTTTATTATTTTGATAAACTTGGGTTAATATATTGGTTTTCTTATGGGGTAGTTTATGAGAATAAAAATAGAATTAGTATCAAATAATAATATTTATCTTAAGAAGGGTTTTTTAAGGAGCCTGCAGGGGCTAATTTACAATCTTTTAAATGCCCCTCATGCAACCTGGCTTCATAATAATGGATTTCAGTACGAAAAAAGAAAATTTAAGCTTTTTACCTTTTCTTCCATATTGGAAAAGGGGAGATTAGATAAGAGAAATGGAGTTTTTTCTTTTCCCAAAAAGGTTAGTTTTTATATTTCTTCCCCAGTGGATTGGATTCTGGAGCAGGTGGCAATGAATTTTGTAACAGGAGATGAATTTTTTTTGGGAGAAAATAAAGTATTTTTAAACTCCATATCAATTTTATCTCCAAAAGATTTTGCCTCTAAAATTAAAATCAAATCCTTAAACCCCATAGCCATGCGATCTACAGCAGATGATGGGACCTATAAACTGTACAATCCAGGGGAAAGATTTTCTTATGCAATTAATAAAAATTTACAAAAGAAATGGGTTGCTTTTAAAGGTGAGGACTGTCCATATGAACTAAAAATTCAGCCCATTCACATCAAAAAGGCTGCCACCTGGTATGGAACCAGAGAAAAAGGAGCGGTAATCGAAGGCTGGCAGGGAATATTTGAGTTATCAGGCGATCCAGAATTTTTGAAATTTGCCTATGATGCAGGACTAGGAGAACGTACTTCCATGGGGTTTGGGATTTGGAGAGAGATAGGTGAAGATAAAAAAAATGTTAATAAGTTACATATATATTAATTTATTATCTGAATTGGAGGTAGAATGTTAAAAGAGATAATTAACTTTACGGATTTACTGGAAGAAAATAAAATTCTTGATAAAGGACGGGAAAAGAAACAAAACGAACAAGATGAAAAAAAGATTAAAGTAATAGAGGTTAAATTAAATGCAGATAAGAAGGAATGGAAGTTGAAAAAGATTCATGATGAGAATAAAAAGAAACAATATATTAAATTTTTTAATTTGTATGGACTTCCTGTAGGAAGTATCAATAATAAGAGTATAGCCGGAAGCCAAGGGCTTTATACAGCTTCTTTTTTCATGTTTAAGTATAACTGGTCTTATCAAAATAAAGAAGCACCGAATAATAACGACGAAAAGGAATGGAAAGAATTCCTAAAGAGTGTTCTTTTAAAAAAATTCAATACTACCTATAAAGAAGAAAATTATAAGAAATATAAAATTGACAAAGACATTAAAGACTATTTTAAGATTCTGGAAAGTCAAGAGAATGAGACTGATAAAAATTATCTTAATATAGTCAGCGAGTTAGTTGATGCAGTCTGGGATGCCACCAAAGAACCACCAAAGAATCAAGATCCTTTTATTATTATATTTATGATGGAAAATGATGTAGATGATTTTGAAAATAAAATAAAGAAACAACACGAGACATATCTTGATTTGAAAGTTTTTAACAAAGAAAAAAAGATTACAGGAGATAACATATATATATGTCCCGTATGTAGCCAAAAAACATCTGTTATTGCTTTACCTGCAATATTTCAAAATAGTTCAGATAAAAAGCCTTTTGTTTTTCATATAGACAGAGAATTCAATAATGGAAATAACATAGCGGTCTGTCGCCAATGTGCGTTAAAATTGGTTAATTTTAAGACCTACTTTCTCGATGCCTTTGGAGTCAATTTTTTCCCATTATTTATTACCCTTGATGGAAAAGTAGAGAATGATTTCAATAGAGAGAATATTACTCTTTTTAAAGAAAAGAATGGAGAGCTACAAAAGATTTCCTTTAGAGATATTATGAAGAAGGTTTACGAAAACTATAACGATGCAATTTATGATTTTTATCTGGTGATGTATAACGGCAAATCAGGATTTATAGATGTCGATTATGTTACTGGATATCGATATAAGTATAGAAATATGAGTGTATTTGAGATAGAAAATTTATTTAGTTCACAGCTAATTATTGGATATACTATTGATAGAAAAGATAAAAAGAAAGTAAAGATAAAAAATAATTCACTAGCTAAGAATTATTTTTCAGAGGAGGTTGACACAGGCGACAAGATTCTTGATGGATTATTATACGAATATAGGTCTAGAATATTTGAATTTGTTTATCGTGCAAAATATAGTACATTACATAAAAAAGACTTCCAAAATATCTATCTCAGAGTGTTACATAACCTGTTGAAGGCTGCTTATCGGGTAGAGATTGAAGAAAATGTATATAAAAAATTATGTAATGCTTTTCTTAGGCTTGATGAAGAATTTTGCGGAGATTTTAACCGAAAATTAGGTGAAATTAGAGAAGACCCTTGTTTCTCAGAAGAAGCATTAATGTATAAACTGGGTAGTCAGGTGCGCTTTTTGTACAAAAAAACCAAAAGAGATGAAAATAAAATAAATCCCTCTGATGTAGAACCATATTTTTATTATTCTCGTATAAGTCAATACATGGAGATGTTTATAAACCTTTTTTATAGAGTAAAAAACGAGCTGCCTTTTGAAAATATTTCTCTAAAAAAAGAACTGGCAGAAATTTTCAAAATGTTTGGAAAGTTTTTAAACAGCGAAGTTACCGATAAATTAAAAACTTTTTTTTATCTGGGATATTTCAGAGTGGGAGAATACAATGAATATTAAGGACGACAAAGAACTTGGGATTGCTATGGGAAAGCTGGCACGCTTAATAAGTCTTGCAAAGAAGGAAAATAGAAATTTATCAATTGGGGCATACACACAACTTGTTAATATATTGGTAATGATTGATATATTCAGAAAGTCGATTTGTGCGTTGGAGTTGAAAAAAACAGATATACAGGAAATAATTGTTGTGTTTAACGAAGTGTGCGAATATTTACATAACGCTAAAACAAGGCTCGTTAATGAAAATATCAAAAAGGGATTTTATATAGGATATTTCCGTGAAAAGGAGGAAAATAATGAGTGATTATAAAGAAAAAGATCCAAACTATGATTTTGGTTATCAGACCGGTCAATTGGTGTATTACTTGCTTTATCAATCCGAAGCTGAGGATAAAACACATGGGATGTTGGAACCTTTTAGGGATATTCGCGATGTGAAAACACTTTTTAAAAAACTTGAAGAACTTTTTCAAAACTATAAGCACAAGATATGGTTGGGAAACAGAGAATTTAACAGCATGTTTGCAAAGGTAGCCGAGTACGTAGCCTCTAACGAGAACCAGTTGTTTGATAATAAAATAAAAGCCGGTTTTTATGCAGGCTATTTTGATGATAATAAATTGTTTTCAAAAAATACAGAAAAAGGAGATAAAGATGAGTATTAATCAAAGTAAAGTGGCTCAAAAAAATAGCGATCAAAATAATAATCAGGCAACACAGCCCGGTAGTGGTAATAACAATGAATTTACAAAACTAGTCTACGGCCTTGTAATTATTAAAAGTGAGCTTAGCAATTGGAACGCGGATTTTACAGGATATCCAAGGCGGTTGCCCGATGAGGAGGCAACCATCTACGCTACGGATAAGGCTTTAAAGTATGCAATTCGCAAATACTGGGTAGATCATGGAAAAAAAGTTTTCGTATGGAGATCAAGATTAGGTGATGGAACTTTAAGGACAAGAGACCAAAGAATGGAATACATGAAATCTATTATTTTACCTAATGAATTTAGTAAGCAAATTGAAAAAATTATAAATGATAAATCCTTTAAAAAAGGTCTATATACTAAAAATAAGGATAAAGATGAAAATGAAGTAGATGACTTATTTAAAAGTGAGGGTGGAAAATATCTGTTAAATAAGTTAAAAGAAGTAAAAGATGATTATAAAGATGATAAAGAGCTAAAGAATACTGCTAAAGAAATTCTTTCTTTGTATAAATTTGAGAATCACCTTAAAATATTTGCATCCTGTATTGATACAAAACTATTTGGAATAACTTTTACAGGAGAAACTCCAATTGATTTAACTGGTCCTGTTCAAATAAGCTATGGCATTAATAGATTAGTCAATAATACTGTGTTTATGAGTGATATTTTAAGTCCATACCCCACAGGAGATGACTCTACTCAGGGAGGTTCTATAGGTAAAGAAAATAAAGCCCTTGAATCCTATTATGTATATGATTTTTCAGTCAACCCCAAAAACCTCACTACCCATTACGAAGATAATGACGATTTAAAATCCATATTAGAAATAACACAGGACGATATTAATGACCTTAAAGAAGCATTAAAAAAAGCCGCTACTAACCTTAATACAACATCAAAACAGGGATCGGATAATGTGCTGCTTTTATGGGTTGAGGTAGAAGATGACAAGGTTTTGCCAAGCATGAAAAGCCTTGTAAAAATCACTAAAGGCAGCAATGGTAAAGCCATAGTAGATTTATCTAGAGTGAGGGAAGTTTTGGAAAGAAAGGGAGTAAAAAATAAGGCAGAGGTCTATGCGGAAAAATCGTTGATAGATGTTGTAGGAGTTGAAGAAAAAGATGTAGAGGATCTGTAAAATGAAAGCTTTTTCTATTGATCTAGTAGGTGATATGGCTTTTTTTAAGAAAAATGATACCAATGATATGATCTTTATGAGCTATAATTTTATTCATCGTCCTGTGATACTCGGTATTTTGGGAGCAATAATGGGATATAAGGGATACGCGCAGTCTAGAGGAGATTTTCCAGAATATTATAACAAATTAAAGCATCTAAAAATAGCCATACAGCCTCATTACAACAAACCTTTAAAGAAAGTAATCACTGTCTTTAACAATGCCTCAGGGATGGGGTCTGATGAAAAAGGAGCATGGCAGATAAGAGAACAAATTCTCGTAGGAGAGCCTTACATTCGCTACACTGTTTATGTACTTTATGATGAAAATGATAAAGAATGCCAGAGATTAAAGAAAAATCTTGAAGAGGAAAAAGCAGTGTATCTTCCCTATTTTGGGAAAAACGAATTCCCTGCTTATTTTGAAAACTTTATTTGCTACAAAAATGTGTGGAAAATAGAAGAAGATAACTACCTATCTTTTAGTTCTATTGTGCTTGCTGACACTGTAGAAAAAAAAGAATTATTGTGGGAGGACTTGAATTTTTTCAGTGAAAAAAACGAGGACTTTGCTATTTATGAAAATCTGCCCGTGGATTTTGATAAAAATGGCTATTATCGTAAAGAACTGGCTGTCTGGACAAGCATAAAATTAAAGCCCAAAAACATTATAGAAAAGCCTGTCCTATTTTATTGTGTAGATGATAAAAATCTGCAATTTGTAGGGAGGTAAAGTTGATTCTTTTTAATGAAAAAAAAGCAAATTTAAATGAGTACTCCGCTCATTCCAGTAAGGAAAAAGAAAAAGAGCCTTTTGTAGAGCACGCAGAAAGGACATTTAAATATTGGGATAAAATTAACCAACTATGGGAAACAAAATATATTTTCCGATCATTGGTCAAAGACTTATTACGAGAAGAAAAGGTAGATTCCATTGTTGAAACATTGGGAGAAATTGTCAGGTGGCATGATTTGGGAAAACTTACTTTTGATTTTCAAAAAAAGCTTGATGGAGAAGAAAACAATACAACTCACAGTGATAAGAGTTTTGTCACCTTATTATACTTGCTTGCTTTAAAATTGGGCAACCAAGAATTGAGCCAAAAAAGTTTTGGTCTTTTAACTATTCTTTTGTATTCGGTATATAAACATCACGGGCGATTAAATAATGTTTTGGTTGATTTTAAAGAAATACAATTAAAAGAAGATAAGTCTCAGATAAAACATATTCTCAATGTATTAGGCGTTGAAATTGCAGAAGGAGATTCAATATTCGAGGCATTTTTTAACGGGATTTTCTGGAAAAATCTCAGCGGGTCATTTGAAAAACTGATTTCAAAAGACTTTTTAAACAATTTTAATATGTACACTTTACTCAAGCTTTTTCATTCCACATTAATCAGTGCAGATTATTTTGCTACTATGGAGTATCACCGTGGAGAGGAGCTTGATTTTAGAGTGATAGATAAAAAGCTTTTTGATGATGCTTGGAAATCTTTTCATTCACTAGAGAAAATAAATGGGAAACACAACTTTAACCCAGCCATAAAGAAAGAATATGATAATTTGAAAAATACAGAAATTGAAGATATTAAAATAAATAATAATAAATCAGAAGCCTTAAACAAAGTCCGTTCCTGGCTCAATGTGCAGGCAGAAGAAAGCCTATCTCAAATTTTAAAAAATGGTCAAAGCAATGTTTATTTCCTAAACATCCCAACTGGCGGAGGAAAGACCAATATTTCCTTAAGGCTTGCGTTGAGGATTATAAAAGAAAAACAAAACATTAAGAAACTGTTTTATGTGTTTCCTTTTATAAATCTTATTGATCAGTCTTATGATTATATTGCCAGATTTTGGGGGCAGGATAATGTGGCAAGACTGGATTCTCAGTTTATACCTCCAAACAACAACGAAAATGATGATTATAATTTTGTTTATGCAAGATATATTGATCAACTGTTTTTTAATAAGCCTGTGATTTTTTTAAGTCACGTAAAATTCTTTGATTTGTTTTTAAGAAATGCAAAAGAACCCAACTACAATTTTTATCAACTTGCCAACAGTGTGGTAATTATTGATGAGATTCAGGCCTACAATGATAAAGTATGGACAGAAGTCATAACACTCTTAAACGAAGTTGGAAAAAGGCTTAACACCTATTTTATAGTTATGAGCGCCACCTTGCCCCAGTTGGAAAACTTGCTGGAAAGTGAAGAAGCAAGCAAAAATATTGTTTATCTTTTTGATAATGATTTAAGAGAACAAATATTTAACCATGAGGTTTTTAAGAGAACCAGAATAAAGGTCAATATTAATAAGTTTAAAAAAGAAAATTTGCTAAAAAAAATGGAGAATTCCATAAAAGAAGATCAAAACATAAAAAAGATTCTCGTTGTATTTAACACCGTAAAGGATTCTAGAAAGTTTTTTGAGGAAATTGAGAAAGATAAGAAAAAAATTTTTAAGGGGTTTCAGAAAATGCTTTTAAATTCTACTATTTTGAAAAAACAGCGAGAAAGCATTATAAAAGAATCAAAAAAAGAAGAGGCAAAGATGATCCTTGTATCGACTCAGTCTGTAGAAGCTGGTGTGGATATTGACTTTGACCTAGGATTTAGAGAATATGCTCCTTTAGATTCTATCATGCAGGTAGCGGGAAGAATAAACAGAAATAACAAAAAAGATATATGTGACTTGTATGTGTTTAATGATGAGAGAGAAAAGGATTTATATACTTCAACAATGGTTTATCGCGGAGGAAAAAAAGGAGAAATAACAAAAAAGATAAGAGAATATTGGAAAAATAGTGAAGATATTGAAATATCAGAAAATTCTGTGGAAGAATATTTTGAAAACATCGTAGGAAAAATAAAAGAACAAAATGCAAATATCTTTGTGGAAAGTTCTGCAGAGAATATCAAAGATATAAAGACCCTTTATTTTAAAAATATTGATGGAAAAATAAGGCTGATAGAAGGAGATAATATTTCTCTTTTTATCCCTTATGATGAAAAAGGGGAAAATCTGTGGAATGAATATATCCGACTCTTTGAAGAGAACGAGTGTGATCCTATGAGAAAAATCATCGAAATAAAAAACAAGCAAAGAAAACTCATTCCTTATGTGGTCAATATTTTTAATTCTTGGATTAATGGAAAAATTAAAATGGGAGATTTATTAAAATCCGAAATTCAATACGGGTTTTATTATTGCAATGATTGGAGAAAATATTACGATATTGAAAAAGGGCTGGATTTAGAAGGATTCAAAGAACAAAAAATCGGAAGAGAATTTGAGATTATATGAAAAATGAACTAGAAATCACTTCTTCTATTGTAGAAGCCTATATTTTTTGTAAAAAACAAGCCTGGTTAATGTCGCGTCAGATTACAGGAGATCAATATAATGATTTCCTGGCTATAGGTAGATTAATTTCAGAAGAAAGTTATAAGAGAGATAAAAAAGAAATTTTAATTGATGGAGGAAAAATTGATTTTATACGGAATGATAGGGGGATTCTTACATTGGTAGAAGTTAAGAAAAGTGAAAAATTTTTAGAGGCTGCTAAAATGCAGTTGTTATATTATCTTTTTCGATTAAAAAATAAAGGATATAGTGTAAAAGGTGAGATACATATCCCAAAATCAAAGAAGGTCTTTTTGATAGAGCTAAATGAGGAAAATGAATTAAATTTAAAAAAGATATTAAAAGAAATAGAAGAGTTATTAAATAGAGAAAGATTACCTGATGTAAAATTTTCCTCTAAATGTAAAAATTGTTCTTATTTTGAATTTTGTTGGAGTTAATAACGTGTTAGAAACTCTTTATATATTCACCAGTGGATATCTTAAAAGAAAGGATAATACTCTCTTTTTTGAAACTGAAGAAGGTAAAAAGAAATTTATTCCTGTAGAGAATACTAAAGAAATTTTTGTATTCGGAGAAGTTACTTTTAATACAAAACTTTTAAATTTTCTAACTCAAAAAGAAATAATTCTTCATTATTTTAATTATTATGGATACTATTCTGGAAGTTTTTATCCTAGAGAACACTATAATTCTGGTTTTATGATCTTAAATCAGGCAAGAGCATATGATGATATTGATAAACGTTTGTATTTATCAAAAAGGTTTGTGGAGGGAGCAATCAAAAACAGTTTAAGGGTACTTAAGTACTATAAAAGAAGGGAATATGATTTAGATAAAGAGGTTACTTTATTGGAAGATGTTCTTCTAAATATTGATAGATGTTCTAGTATTGACGAACTTATGAGCTTTGAAGGTAAAGCCAAAGGTATTTACTATAATAGCTTTAATAAAATACTTGATAATGAAGATTTTTATTTTGAAAAAAGAACTCGTCGTCCCCCAAAAGACTATTTAAATGCTCTTATTAGTTTTATTAATAGTTTGATATATACTTATGTTTTAAGTGAAATATACCAGACCCATCTTGATCCTAGAATCGGGTTTTTACACTCCACTAATTTTAGAAGATTTTCTCTTAACTTAGATATAGCTGAAATATTTAAGGTAGTTATTGGAGATAGACTTTTGATTTCTCTTATAAAGCACGGAATAATATCCAAAAAGGATTTTGATAAAAGTGTTGGGAGATTGATATTGTCAGACAAAGGAAAAAAGAAAATTTTAGAAAAAATGGAAGAATTTTTGTCCAGGACTATAACTTATAGAAAGATAAATAAAAAAGTGAGTTATAGAAGACTGATAAGACTTGAGCTTTATAAATTGGAAAAATATCTTATTGGTGATGAAGACTATAAACCTTTTGTAATGGAATGGTAGGATGTTTGTTATTTTATATTATGACGTTAATCAAAAAAGATGTGGAAAGATGTTAAAATTGTGCAGAAGGTACCTGGAATGGGTCCAAAACTCTGTATTTGAAGGAGAAATCACTAAATCCAGGTTGGAAAAATTGAAAACCGAAATAAAAGACATACTGGTGGAAGAAGATGGTGATTCAGTGATAATTTATTCTTTTAGAAGTTTACTTTATAGTAGGCGGGAAGTGGTTGGAAACGATAAAAAGGAAGACTCTAAATTTTTGTAAAATTCTGTCGCTTGGAGATAGTGTAAAAAAGCTATCAGTGTGACAGAAAAAAAGAGGAGTAACTAGTTCTGAGAGGAGACAAAAAAATAATTTCTTGAAAAATCAAAAAATTTTTTTAATTATTTCATTGGTTGTTACATTACCTATGAGGAATTGAAACAGATAGGAGAAACAGATCAAGCGGAGGGTTGTGATTGTTGTTACATTACCTATGAGGAATTGAAACACAATATACGATGCTAGCCCATTAGAGGGAGCAGTTGGTTGTTACATTACCTATGAGGAATTGAAACAGAAAATTCCACAAGTTCCTCTCCTGAAGCTTGCGGGTTGTTACATTACCTATGAGGAATTGAAACAGGTCTTCTTCTGTTAATTGGGGAATTTTTGTAGTTCGTTGTTACATTACCTATGAGGAATTGAAACTGAAAATAACAATTTGAAATTTCAATATTATGAGAAGTTGTTACATTACCTATGAGGAATTGAAACGGATATACAGCTTCAATTTTAGGACTTCCACTAACGTTGTTACATTACCTATGAGGAATTGAAACAATAAACGTTTCTGTTGCTCTTGCTGGTTAATTAAAGTTGTTACATTACCTATGAGGAATTGAAACGGGACCCGTACCTTATCTTTCCACCCATCCCTTACAAGTTGTTACATTACCTATGAGGAATTGAAACCTTCCTACATATGAAAGAGATTTTATTGGTTATCTTAGTTGTTACATTACCTATGAGGAATTGAAACTCTCCAACAATAAAAGAGTCTGAATATGTTTTACTGCGTTGTTACATTACCTATGAGGAATTGAAACCGGACAACCTCTTAAAAGACCTGCAAATAGATTTTAAGTTGTTACATTACCTATGAGGAATTGAAACCTCTTCACACCAGCCTTTAAAACGGCTTCCTGTGTTTGTTGTTACATTACCTATGAGGAATTGAAACTCTCTTGGCTAACACTGTTAGGTCGTCCCCACCCCGTTGTTACATTACCTATGAGGAATTGAAACGCGAAATATTTATAGTCTTGCTTGTGTGTATTTGGGGTTGTTACATTACCTATGAGGAATTGAAACTATAGACAAAATATACCATAGACGATGTCACGACTGGTTGTTACATTACCTATGAGGAATTGAAACAACTATTATTTTAGGAGAAAACGGTTCAGGCAAGAGTTGTTACATTACCTATGAGGAATTGAAACACATAATGCCTCCTTATTAGCCCTTTTTTATAGTTAGTTGTTACATTACCTATGAGGAATTGAAACCAATATTCTAGATATTTTTTATAAAGGTCCTTAGTTGGTTGTTACATTACCTAT
This sequence comes from Desulfothermus okinawensis JCM 13304, assembly GCF_054654515.1. Taxonomy (NCBI): domain Bacteria; kingdom Pseudomonadati; phylum Thermodesulfobacteriota; class Desulfovibrionia; order Desulfovibrionales; family Desulfothermaceae; genus Desulfothermus; species Desulfothermus okinawensis. Next base: position 78,150 of record NZ_BAAIEW010000009.1, read on the forward strand.
GAGGAATTGAAACCTGAAATCAAAAAAGAACTCGCAGACGGAGGCCACGCGTTGTTACATTACCTATGAGGAATTGAAACTTCTTGTTCTTTAATAGATTATCCAGAAAAAATATCGTTGTTACATTACCTATGAGGAATTGAAACTAAGCTTGAAAATAACTTAAATATTGATTTGCACCTGGTTGTTACATTACCTATGAGGAATTGAAACTCCAATATAGAATGGAGAATTTATTTAAAATAGCAAGTTGTTACATTACCTATGAGGAATTGAAACAAAATTCAAAAAAAAATTATTAGTAAATTGAAATTTGTTGTTACATTACCTATGAGGAATTGAAACCCACCTGCATCCCAGGCAGCCTGGACCGCATCATTAAGTTGTTACATTACCTATGAGGAATTGAAACAAATCTTGACCAACTATATTGTCTTGATCATCGTATGGTTGTTACATTACCTATGAGGAATTGAAACGAAGATTGCCCCTCCTGGGTTGTCTCCTGGGGTTCTTGTTGTTACATTACCTATGAGGAATTGAAACTCAACTGGGCCAACATTGCTTCTACTGCATCGGCTAGTTGTTACATTACCTATGAGGAATTGAAACTGGTAAGTACCAGTTGCCTTCTCTTTTCCAAACATGGTTGTTACATTACCTATGAGGAATTGAAACACATTTGTATTTGTGGGTGTGCTTTTTTGTGCATACGGGTTGTTACATTACCTATGAGGAATTGAAACCAAGATGTATAAGGAGTCCAATATGGAAAAGTTAAAGTTGTTACATTACCTATGAGGAATTGAAACACTTTTTTTAAATTTACCTGCATATAACAATCCAAGTTGTTACATTACCTATGAGGAATTGAAACACAGATATTTCATCATGTGGTATCATTTTGAAAAACTGGTTGTTACATTACCTATGAGGAATTGAAACTCTTGTTTACGCTGTTCCGAAAGGGACAAGGTTGCCTGTTGTTACATTACCTATGAGGAATTGAAACGGTAATTTTTTTATTCCTATTTCTTTATAAATAGGAGTTGTTACATTACCTATGAGGAATTGAAACGAGCTTTAAATAGTTATGCTGACTCAGCAACAGATTTGTTGTTACATTACCTATGAGGAATTGAAACTAATCTGGGCCTGCTATGGTTTTAATAGCCCTGGTATGTTGTTACATTACCTATGAGGAATTGAAACAGACATAAGATCAAAAAAAAATTATTTTGATCTTGGGTTGTTACATTACCTATGAGGAATTGAAACTAATATTATAATATTCTCCCCACAATCCTCTTCTTTCGTTGTTACATTACCTATGAGGAATTGAAACATCGTTGACTATATATTGGAGCCAATAGAGTTTTTCGTTGTTACATTACCTATGAGGAATTGAAACTACATCTTTCTTTAGATATAAAGGATTATGACTCTGTTGTTACATTACCTATGAGGAATTGAAACTACTTTTCTAGTTCTAAGATTTCTTTTATTGCTTTAGTTGTTACATTACCTATGAGGAATTGAAACTCCAGTAATTGCTCACCCACCCAATTTTTGGAATTAGTTGTTACATTACCTATGAGGAATTGAAACAAATGTAAATGGTAGGCAACAAGTCAGAGTGCTTAGTTGTTACATTACCTATGAGGAATTGAAACAGTAGTGTTGCATCCATCTTTTGGCAGGCTGGGGGGTTGTTACATTACCTATGAGGAATTGAAACAAAGACTTCAAAGACAGCTTTCGAGGAAACAGAAAAGTTGTTACATTACCTATGAGGAATTGAAACTGTTAGGCTTTCTGAATTAGCTACATTTTGCCCTAGGTTGTTACATTACCTATGAGGAATTGAAACTGTAATACTACTTGGTAATCTTTTTCATTTCCTTTTGTTGTTACATTACCTATGAGGAATTGAAACAAAGTTCTGAGACTATTGCCCACTTACCTTGTGTTAAGTTGTTACATTACCTATGAGGAATTGAAACTCTCTCAATATGCATCCAAAGGGGCTAAGGTTTTGGGTTGTTACATTACCTATGAGGAATTGAAACAGGGTTAATCCTCTATCTCTTAAATATCTAATCTGCGTTGTTACATTACCTATGAGGAATTGAAACAGATATACCTTTTACGCCTGCACCAGATTTGAGTGAGTTGTTACATTACCTATGAGGAATTGAAACTAATCAATGGCGTGTGCTAATAGTCTTACTCCAGCGTTGTTACATTACCTATGAGGAATTGAAACTAAACCAATACTTTGGTGCCCCCAGTTAAACAAGGGGTTGTTACATTACCTATGAGGAATTGAAACGTTTTACTAAAAAGGAGGTGTAATATGACACATAAAGGTTGTTACATTACCTATGAGGAATTGAAACGATGTTACAAACAATTTAAAACCCAGAGTAGCCACTGTTGTTACATTACCTATGAGGAATTGAAACATTTTCAGATATTCTTAGCATAGAAGAGAGATACGTGTTGTTACATTACCTATGAGGAATTGAAACTTTGATAATTTTTCTAAGCAAGAGAAAGTATTAGTAGGTTGTTACATTACCTATGAGGAATTGAAACACGAGATGTTGGCTATCTTGTTGAAACAGAGTATCCTGTTGTTACATTACCTATGAGGAATTGAAACGTATCAAAAGAATTAGCGACTAGCGTAGATATTGCAGTTGTTACATTACCTATGAGGAATTGAAACTAAAGATGAGAATTATATTAAGCACTGGTTTATCTTGTTGTTACATTACCTATGAGGAATTGAAACAAAGAAGATTCTATATTAAAGGTAAACCAAGCACAAAGTTGTTACATTACCTATGAGGAATTGAAACCTGTTAAGTGCGGCTTTTTCTTTTTTAAGTTGTTCAAGTTGTTACATTACCTATGAGGAATTGAAACCAGATGGTATATGATTTACTTGAACAAGGCAAGACAGTTGTTACATTACCTATGAGGAATTGAAACCAGCATTGTTAGTACGGTGGGGCTGTAAGATTTTTCAGTTGTTACATTACCTATGAGGAATTGAAACTATCATAAATAGGAAAAATTAGCCCCTTTTTCCAAAGTTGTTACATTACCTATGAGGAATTGAAACACTTATTTAGAACAGAAAGAATATGATAGATTTATAGTTGTTACATTACCTATGAGGAATTGAAACAGTGCAAGCTAACATACCTCTTCATAAAACTGTTCTGTTGTTACATTACCTATGAGGAATTGAAACGCACTTTTTAGGTTAACTAGGACAGACTTATTATAGTTGTTACATTACCTATGAGGAATTGAAACAAATTTATACCAGTTCTAAAAGCCTGCTCTCTTATCCGTTGTTACATTACCTATGAGGAATTGAAACTTTTTTAACTAATTGTAAATACTTTGACGCATAGATTGTTGTTACATTACCTATGAGGAATTGAAACTGGTAATGCTAAAATTAGAGATTATGCTACTATCTGTGTTGTTACATTACCTATGAGGAATTGAAACGAAGAATTTAAGAATCATTGGGGTTTGGTAGTATTTGTTGTTACATTACCTATGAGGAATTGAAACATTTTATGTTATGCTGTGTCTAAAGAGCAAAACATAGGTTGTTACATTACCTATGAGGAATTGAAACAAAAAATATGAACTATTAAAAGATAATTATATTGTAGGTTGTTACATTACCTATGAGGAATTGAAACTTGGATTAAGGGAATATCTAAAAATGGTATAGAAAGCGTTGTTACATTACCTATGAGGAATTGAAACGTTTTTTTTAGTTCTTGGTTAACACTTTGCTTAACTGTTGTTACATTACCTATGAGGAATTGAAACTCATAAGTTAAATTTCTACTTTCTAAAAATTCTTTTGTTGTTACATTACCTATGAGGAATTGAAACTCAATTATTTTAGGTAGTTGGGGGATATCCAATGATGTTGTTACATTACCTATGAGGAATTGAAACACATAAGACTAACAGAAGATGACATATAAAAAGGGGGTTGTTACATTACCTATGAGGAATTGAAACGAAGAAGGCAATTTAATTTTAGATCCTTTTTTAGGCTGTTGTTACATTACCTATGAGGAATTGAAACCAATTAATGCTGATGATTTAATAATTTCTGATAATCTGTTGTTACATTACCTATGAGGAATTGAAACATAGAATTCAAACAAAAAGGTTGTTCTAAGGAATAAGTTGTTACATTACCTATGAGGAATTGAAACTTCTAATTGTAGGATACCCTGCATCATCTAAAGCCAGTTGTTACATTACCTATGAGGAATTGAAACTCTACTTTAGCATTAACTGGAATTATATCTAAAGCCCGTTGTTACATTACCTATGAGGAATTGAAACGCTAATTGCTTTCTAACTTTAGTGCTGTGCATTCCTGTTGTTACATTACCTATGAGGAATTGAAACTTCCTAATCTGCTAAAGGACAGGATCTTTAAAATCCTGTTGTTACATTACCTATGAGGAATTGAAACAGTCTAAAGGATTGACACCAACAACAGAACTACTTAGTTGTTACATTACCTATGAGGAATTGAAACTTATATTTACAGAAGAATACTAAGAGACCAGTAACAGTTGTTACATTACCTATGAGGAATTGAAACTGGCAACAAAAATGACTGACGATTACAAAAAATGGTGTTGTTACATTACCTATGAGGAATTGAAACCAGCAAAATATGTCTTACCAGAGCCAGGAACGCCAGGTTGTTACATTACCTATGAGGAATTGAAACTTCTTAGTTCTTATGCTTTTATTTGCTTGTCCTGTTGTTGTTACATTACCTATGAGGAATTGAAACACATTAAGGATAGCAGTGTTGGTTCCTGAAAATGCTTGTTGTTACATTACCTATGAGGAATTGAAACATAAAATACTGAAAAATTTTGCCTTTATATTTTTTTGTTGTTACATTACCTATGAGGAATTGAAACTATATTTCTTTTACCCCCGTGCATCTTGGTCTCCGGTTGTTACATTACCTATGAGGAATTGAAACCACCATAATCTAACTCTGCATAATTTTTTAAAGTAGGTTGTTACATTACCTATGAGGAATTGAAACTTATTTTTCCATCTAACTTCTATTTGTTTTAGTGGAGTTGTTACATTACCTATGAGGAATTGAAACCCGCATTGCCTTGTATATAGTATATAATCATTACTCAGTTGTTACATTACCTATGAGGAATTGAAACTAGTTTTCCTGATTAGAATATTTATGATTTACTTCTTTAGTTGTTACATTACCTATGAGGAATTGAAACGATTGCCACAAGCCCAACACTTCCAATAACCATAAAGTTGTTACATTACCTATGAGGAATTGAAACATCGTTGACTATATATTGGAGCCAATAGAGTTTTTCCCGTTGTTACATTACCTATGAGGAATTGAAACTAGATTGTAATTCCGTGAAATTCAGCAGAGCCATCTTTGTTGTTACATTACCTATGAGGAATTGAAACAGCTTATTTATAAATTTATACAACATCTTAAAAATTGTTGTTACATTACCTATGAGGAATTGAAACATTTATGTAATTCTCTACACTCAAATGCTTTTTTTATGTTGTTACATTACCTATGAGGAATTGAAACTTGTCCAGAATGCCATCTTTTAGAAAAGCTTCCAAGTTGTTACATTACCTATGAGGAATTGAAACGTAGTCATAATAGGTAAGCCATTTGGGTCGTAGATTGTTGTTACATTACCTATGAGGAATTGAAACTAAACTAAAATATGATAATGTGGCGCTCCCCGCATGTTGTTACATTACCTATGAGGAATTGAAACTATTTTAGTTTATGATGTTTTTTTATCTTCTAAAAAGTTGTTACATTACCTATGAGGAATTGAAACGCAGAAGGGCTATATCGACGCTTATAAAAATTCCATAGTTGTTACATTACCTATGAGGAATTGAAACAGTATAAATGTGATGTTCTTGGAATTTCCTATATTAGTTGTTACATTACCTATGAGGAATTGAAACGCCTTTCCTGTATTTATCGAAACCCCACATGCAATGGTTGTTACATTACCTATGAGGAATTGAAACTATTTTAGCTACTTTATGTTCCTATTCCAAAACTTAGTTGTTACATTACCTATGAGGAATTGAAACAAATTACGTATCAATATAACAAAGGCAAAAAATCTTGGTTGTTACATTACCTATGAGGAATTGAAACTGACTATAAAATTGAAAGCGGAGCCGAGTGTGGGAAGTTGTTACATTACCTATGAGGAATTGAAACAAAGTTATAACAAAACGCCAAACTCTTTTAATCACTTGTTGTTACATTACCTATGAGGAATTGAAACCCTACTACTAAGTCTATTGTTAAAACTTCTGTTAAGAGTTGTTACATTACCTATGAGGAATTGAAACAAGTTACATTCTGGCCAATTATCTCCAGGCTATTATGTTGTTACATTACCTATGAGGAATTGAAACTCTTCTTCTGATTCTTCTTTCTCTTCTGATTCTAATGTTGTTACATTACCTATGAGGAATTGAAACGATTTTACAGCATCCCATCTTTGATAACAACCCCAGTTGTTACATTACCTATGAGGAATTGAAACGCATTAAGTTGTTTTATTGCCTCTTCTGAAGAGACAGTTGTTACATTACCTATGAGGAATTGAAACTAGCCTGGTCAGATCCAACGCCACCAGGTGCTTTTAGTTGTTACATTACCTATGAGGAATTGAAACTTGCTTGCTTCTATAATTAGTGTACTGTCATAGTCTCGTTGTTACATTACCTATGAGGAATTGAAACATGTATATCCCCCCTAAAGCAATAGAAAAAGTCGACAGTTGTTACATTACCTATGAGGAATTGAAACTTATCAAATGTTATTTTGGCCCCTGCCGCTTCAAGTAGTTGTTACATTACCTATGAGGAATTGAAACGCATCAGATAACCCTTTATCCTCCAGATTACGCCCGGTTGTTACATTACCTATGAGGAATTGAAACCAAATAAATAAATTTTTAGCATTTATTCCCTTATAAGTTGTTACATTACCTATGAGGAATTGAAACATATTAAAAACTCTTTTATATATAAGACCAAACGCAAAAGTTGTTACATTACCTATGAGGAATTGAAACAAATATCTAATAATTCGCCAACTGTTACCTTGCCAGTTGTTACATTACCTATGAGGAATTGAAACTATTTTAATTTATGATGTTTTTTTATCTTCTAAAAAGGTTGTTACATTACCTATGAGGAATTGAAACGCAGTGTTGACAGAAATACCGGTAAAATCCATAAAACAGTTGTTACATTACCTATGAGGAATTGAAACATATTAAAAACTCTTTTATATATAAGACCAAACGCAAAAGTTGTTACATTACCTATGAGGAATTGAAACTTAGAAGGGTGGCTCGTCTTGTTCATTTTGGATTTCGTTGTTACATTACCTATGAGGAATTGAAACATTGCTCATTGTAATATTCTTCCAACAATATTTTGTGTTGTTACATTACCTATGAGGAATTGAAACAAGATCTCATTTGCCCTTTTCTTGGCCTCTTGCATCCGTTGTTACATTACCTATGAGGAATTGAAACAAGAATTAATTAAAAACAAGCAAAGGGGGTTTAAGAGTTGTTACATTACCTATGAGGAATTGAAACTAAATTCGCCATTGGCCACACTGGCCTTAAAATCCAGTTGTTACATTACCTATGAGGAATTGAAACACATGATGATAATTAACGTGATGGGCAAATTTTTTCGTTGTTACATTACCTATGAGGAATTGAAACTCATTTATGCGGATCATGGTCCCGCCACCATCTATGGTTGTTACATTACCTATGAGGAATTGAAACTTGATCATAAAGAGCTTACTAAAGAGGAAAGGGCAAGTTGTTACATTACCTATGAGGAATTGAAACAGATATCTGCCTCATCTGGGACCTCACCCCTGGCTCGTTGTTACATTACCTATGAGGAATTGAAACTCTTTATATAACTTCATATAATCTAAAGTTTGCAACGTTGTTACATTACCTATGAGGAATTGAAACAAATCCAAATCTATATGTTTATTTTTATAATCAGAAGTTGTTACATTACCTATGAGGAATTGAAACAATAATGCAGAAGTGCCAGCCACAGAGATCTACAACGTTGTTACATTACCTATGAGGAATTGAAACTGATTTAAGTGAATTTGATGAATCCTTAATTGATCAGTTGTTACATTACCTATGAGGAATTGAAACTTTAAATCGTTAACAAGCTCACTTTCACTAATACTAGTTGTTACATTACCTATGAGGAATTGAAACACTAACTTTGTAATCTGTTTTGTAGGATGTTTTCTCGTTGTTACATTACCTATGAGGAATTGAAACCAAAATTTACCACACCTGAAGAGCTCTTTGGATCTTAGTTGTTACATTACCTATGAGGAATTGAAACCACTATGTGTGGGGAAGTGATGGGAGCGACGTCCTTTGTTGTTACATTACCTATGAGGAATTGAAACATAATTGCTCCTGATAAGACACAGTAAAAAAATCTGTTGTTACATTACCTATGAGGAATTGAAACTATAAAAGCCCTGTCTTCAGAATCCAAATCTATATGGTTGTTACATTACCTATGAGGAATTGAAACATAATAGGAAGAGCCAAAGTCTTTATAGATTGGGTTAGTTGTTACATTACCTATGAGGAATTGAAACAATTAATATCTACTTCATCACCTAAAGCATAAGGTCTGTTGTTACATTACCTATGAGGAATTGAAACAGTCGCTTCCGCTTATAAATACTCCGTAGGCGGGTTGTTGTTACATTACCTATGAGGAATTGAAACTAGGATGATAATGGGTGTATTTGATTTAGCAAAGAAGTTGTTACATTACCTATGAGGAATTGAAACTCAGATAACCAGAACCGTAATAAGTAACATTTACACGTTGTTACATTACCTATGAGGAATTGAAACACCTCTTCACCTATAGCAAAACCCTTCTTTGCCAAGTTGTTACATTACCTATGAGGAATTGAAACTCTTTTGTAAAAGCCATCCCTTTAAGCCTCCTTTAAGTTGTTACATTACCTATGAGGAATTGAAACTCTTTTTTCTTTTCTCCTATTAGTTTTATTAATTCTGTTGTTACATTACCTATGAGGAATTGAAACACGCTCGTATCAAAATTTTGTTGGGTTAAAGCCTGTGTTGTTACATTACCTATGAGGAATTGAAACTACTTTCGCAACTGCGTATATCTAACACCCCAAAGGTTGTTACATTACCTATGAGGAATTGAAACTTAGAAACATTAGACTGAGATTGAATTGGTAAAGAGGTTGTTACATTACCTATGAGGAATTGAAACACGCTCGTATCAAAATTTTGTTGGGTTAAAGCCTGGTTGTTACATTACCTATGAGGAATTGAAACACACTATCTGCCGTGGAAGGTTGGATCCGTTTTTTTAGTTGTTACATTACCTATGAGGAATTGAAACTTTGTGTAACATATCCCCTGCCTGTTTGCGGAATCGTTGTTACATTACCTATGAGGAATTGAAACATACTAATAGCAATCCTTGTTTTAGTCTTTTTTACCGGTTGTTACATTACCTATGAGGAATTGAAACATCCTTTAGACTTG
>NZ_BAAIEW010000010.1:0-85477 GCF_054654515.1 Desulfothermus okinawensis JCM 13304
TTGTTTTACTTTGCTCACTGGAAAATATAGATAAAATTTTGTCCCTTTATTTAGTTCAGTCTCAAGGTCTATAAAGCCTTTGTTTTGTTTTACTAGACTGTATACAATTGAAAGCCCCATTCCTGTTCCTTTACCTATATCTTTTGTAGTAAAAAAAGGTTCAAATATTTTTTCAATTATATCTTCATAAATCCCACAACCTGTGTCCTTAACTAATATTAACACATAATTTCCTGGAGGAATCTCTTCATTTAATCTTGTCATCTTTTTTTCTGTTAAGGTCAAGTTCTTTGCCTCTATTACAATGGAACCCTTGTACTGTATGGCATCCCTGGCATTTATTACAAGGTTCATTAAAATCTGTTCCAGATGGGTTATATCTACATATATCTTATTTAATTCACTTGCTATATTAATTGAAAAATCAATATCTTCAGTAATAACCCTTCTCATAATTTTATAGAAATTCTCAAGAAATCTTTCCACATCTATAACCTGTCTTTTTCTTGGACCTCCTCTACTAAACATTAAAAGTTGATTTGTAAGCTCTGAAGCCCTTTGTAAAGTGTCTTTGATTCCTGATATATATGGCCTGACTTCCTGACAGGTTAATGTTTTTTTATCGAGCATCTCTGTATGTCCATTTAGTATAGTGATGAGATTGTTAAAATCATGGGCAACTCCAGCTGCAATTCGTCCAAGAGATTCGAACTTTTGACTCTGTAGTAATTGTTTGTTTAGGTCATCTTTTTCCTTTTCAATCTTTTTTCTCTCACTAATATCTCTTACCACTGCCAGTATTGCAGGTTTACCATTATAGTCAATTAAATTCGTATTTGTTTCAACAGGAAAGATTGTACCATCTTTTTTTCTATCTATGGTCTCATATAACAAATTTTTTTTCTTTTTTAAAAGAGAAATGATCTTTTTTATATTGGGTAAGTTGTCACTTCCAGATAAATCAGATAGTTTAATATTTGAAAATTCTTCTTCTGTATACCCATACAACTCAAGACATTTTTTATTATATTCTAACAGATTAAAGTCCATATCAAATATCATTATGGCGTCATTTACATTATTAAATATATATTCGTACTTTTTCCCTAAAAATTTCGTCTCTGTCATATCAAAACCAAATGCAACAAATACAGGTTTATGCAAAGATAAATATTGCAAATAGATCCTGATGGGGTATGTGGAACCATCCTTTCTTTTGTGGATTACTTCAAAAGATATTTCATCTCTTTCTTTATTTTTTAATTGTCTAAAATAACTATTTACCAAATCTTTTTTTATATCAACCACAATATCACATGGTGACATGTTTTTCATTTCATCAGATGACATACCCATATTTTTACACACACTGTCATTAACATAGATGAATTTATATGTCTCAGGATCCAGGACATAAATTTCACTTTTTACATTTTCCACTATTGCTATAAGACGTTCGCAATCTTCCATTGGATAAAAACCATTACTTTTTTCTCTACTCATGGTTATTTCCTTTTCTTTTAGAAAAGCTCAATTGCTGGACCTTCATCCACAGATGAATGTCCTGATATAGTATTTTCATGTATCTTTCTTTCTCCTGCCATTTTATATTTTTCTTTTAAAGCATCAGAAGATGGTATATCCAGATCTATTATAGCTTTTATATCTTCTTTTTCCAAAACAGTTATAAAGGATTTAAAAAAATTTGATAGGGTCTGAAACTCTTCTTGTATGTTCTCTATCCTCTGTCTCACAATGTCCTGAAATTGAATAGAGGCAATGACCTCTATTACCATATCCATTGCAACTTTTGTATGTTCCTGAACAGAATTTAAAATCCTGGCTCTTATTTCTGTTGATTTTTCACTTACTTTAAATATTTCATCTATCTCATTAATAATATTTTCATATGTACCCTCTCTTTCAAGTTCTTTGGCTACATCTAAAAGCCCCTGAAATCTTTGTTCTGTTGTTTTAACAAGACTGGAAATCTTTTCTGTCATCTTTATGGTGGTGATTCGTGATAGTTCAGCTAATTTATGTACCTCATCTGCAACCACAGCAAACCCCCTTCCTGCTTCACCAGCCCTGGCAGCCTCAATAGCAGCATTTAAAGATAAAAGCTTTGTTCTATCAGCGATATCCTTTACCTCTTCTATTAATCCGTCTAAAGACTTCACCTCTCCCATTATACTAACAACACCCTCTATATTTGTTTTTATATTATTCAACCCTTGGGACATTGTTGTCTTCATATCATTTAATACTTCTTCAATGGTCCTTGCCTTAGATCCTGCTTTTTCACTTACCAAATTTTCTAACTCTTTAACGCCTGATAAAACAATATCCAATATCTTATTCACAGATTCCTCTAATTCATTTAATCTGGATACAATATCTGATGCAGTGTCTTCAGTTATTTGTATTATCTCATCATCTTGGTTAAACATTATATTTGTAATATTTATTATTTCTTGTGAAAGTCTTTTGATATACCCTTTGATATCTTTATAATTTTCTTCCAGATGTAGAATTTGATCTTTTAATCCTTTTTTTTCTTGTTTAATAATCTTTATGGTATCCTTTAATTTACTTATTTCCCCCTCTATTATCTTTAAATTATTTAATAAATTTTCTAAAAATTCATTTTTATCTATTTTATCTATATTATGGATTTCTTCGCATAAATTTAGCGGCATATTTTTAGTATCTACTAGATTTAAATGAATGGAATTATCACTTAATAGTTTATTTAACTGTATCATCAAGGATTGTATGGACTTACAAATTTTTTTATATTTTTCTTCCTCTAACTTTTCCATTTCATCTTCTTCTTTAAATTTTTTTCCCATAAAACTAAAGGATATAAGAAATATAAAAAAAATACCTATACAAGTTATATAAAAAGTATATGTGTGATAATTTACATAAACATAATACACTACTATCCCCATAATAAAAGAAACTGTACAACGCATTAAATTTAAAAAAAATTCTTTCATTGGGATTTCCTTTTTTAAATGTTTAGCCACCATAGGTATCCTCCCTATTATGGCAACACCTTTTTTACAACAGCCAGAAGGTCATTTGGCTTAACTGGTTTTACCAACCAGCCAGTTGCTCCTGCCTTTTTTGCCTCCTGTCTTTTTTCCTGTTTGGATTCTGTGGTGAGCATCAGTATTGGCAGAAATCTAAATCCAGGTTTTTTCCTAACCTCTTTTATAAAAGTTATTCCATCCATAATAGGCATGTTTAGATCCGTGATTATAAGATCTGGCTTTTTGCCAGAGCTCAGTTTGCTCAGGGCCTCTTTCCCATTTTTTGCCTTTTCCACTTCATAGCCAGACCTTTTTAACACCCCTTCCATGCTCATAAGTATTGTTGCAGAATCATCAACCAAGAGAATTTTTTTCATGGTGAACTCCTTTGGTTTAAAAGGAATTATAATTATCCGTTATTTCCCGTGCCCAGAACTCTTCTATTTCCTCACATAAAAGATAATAATCCATTGCACCTGCACTTTTTGGTGCAAAGTATCTAACAGGTTTTCCTGAATTAAATGCCTCTGCCAGTCTTATATTGCTCCTTATACCCCTGAGTATTTTTCTAGGGCCAAACACTTTGGTTATATCCTTTATCACCTCTTTGTGCATATTATATCTTCTGTCATACATAACAGGCACAAGACCAAGTAATTTTAATTTTTTATTGTACCTAGTTGCAATTTTATAAAATAATGAACTCATCTGTTTAACCCCAATTGCAGCAAGAAAATGGGGCAAAAATGGAATAATTATTCCCTTTGATGCGCAAAGTGCAGATATTAAAAAGATATCTAAAGTGGGTGGTGTGTCAATAATTATTCTTTGAAACTCATTTAGTTTTATCAAGACATTATAGAGCGTTAATTCATAGAATTTCCCCTGTTTATTTATAAAATGTGTATTTGCTGGGGATATATATAGATTTTCAAAATCAGTCTCATATATGGCCTGGTAAAAATCAAAGTCCTGTTTTTCAAAAATATCATGTGCAAAATATTTTATTTTTCTAAAATCCACGCCAAGTCCATAGCCTGCATGTCCCTGGGTATCCAGATCAATTAAAAGGGTCTTATGTCCCCTTGCTGCCATCTCAGCTGCAAGGTTTACTGCTGTTGTGGTTTTACCAGTGCCTCCCTTTCTATTTGCCACAGAAATTATTAGCATATAATGCTCTCTTTTGTGTAATAACCCCACTCATCACTGATCTTTAAAAAATCATCTATCTCCCTTAACTTCGCTGATTTAAGCGTAAATTTATCCTTATCTATCCTGTATTGTTACTCAAATATTCCGTGATTAAATCTTTATAAAAATCGTCTCCTGGCATTGCTGAAATCTCAGGCTTAAAATACAAAATGGACTGAACAAGGGCTGTGTGCATATATTCCAGGTTTTCCAGGTTAATTTGTGGATCCTTTGTGCTTTTCAACCACTCTACAAAACTTTCTGCCTCTTCCACAGTGCATTGATCTTCAAAAAAAGCAACATTTCCCTCATACCTTATAGCCATCTTATAAGCTCCTTTGGATTTAATATAAGTAACACACGACCATCTCCAAGCAAAGTCGCCCCTGAATACAAGGAGTATTTTTGCATGGCGCCTTCCAGGGGCTTTAAGACAATATCAATTCCTTCATGGAATTTATCCACAATGAGACCAAATTCTGTTTTCTCCATTGTCAGGATTAAAATAGCCATTTCATCTTCATCACCAATGTTTTCCTCTAGTTCAGAATATTTTCTCCCTTGATCTGACACTTCTTCAATCCCAAGTACACTGCGCAAATTATATATTGGGATTATTCTGTTTCTCAAGACAATTACTTCTTTGTCTTTTACCTTATGGATTTCAGAAGAGGGTATCTTTACTGTTTCTGATACATTTTCAATTGGAACCCCAAAAAATTCACCACCAACCTCTATCATTAAAATCCTTGTAACAGCCATGGATAGAGGCAGACTCAGAGTAATTGTAGTGCCTTTTTGCGGCTCAGACCTAATCTTCACACTGCCACCAACCTCTTCCACCATGGCACGAACAACATCCATGCCCACTCCCCTTCCTGAAACATCTGTAACCTTTTTTGCAGTGGATAGACCTGGGGCAAATATTAGATCAAGGGCCTGTTCATTACTCAACTTGCCAAGACTTTCTTCATCAATAAGCCCTTTTTCATATGCCTTTTGCTTCACTTTCTCCACATCTATCCCCCTACCATCATCTCTCACTTCTATTACCACCTGATCCTCTAATTGATGGGCAGCCAAAATAATATGCCCTTCCTCTTCTTTCCCACACGCCACTCTCTCATCAGGGGATTCTATGCCATGATCAAGGCTATTTCTTATAAGATGTACCAGGGGATCTGTCATTTTCTCCAGGACATTTTTATCTGCCCGTGTTTCTTCTCCTTCTATTGTAAGTTTTACCTTTTTGTTTAAGGAACGGGATATATCCCTCACAAGCCTTGGAAATCTTTGAAACACATGGGATACAGGGATCATCCTTATCTGCATTACAATTCCTTGAATTTCTTCGCAAATACGATTTATAGTAGCATACTGACCCTTTAGTTCCCTTCCAAGTTCCCTGCTTTTAAATTCTTCTTCAGCCCTACGAGCCAGATAGGGCAATGCATTCTTAGCAACAACAAGCTCACTCACCAGATCCATCAAAGAATCTATCTGCTCCTGATCCACTTTTAACACCTTTACTTCAGTCTTTATCTGGGGATGATGTATTCTGGAATCCTTTGATATGGGGGGGGATATTCTTGTTTGATTTTTAGTTACAGTCTCTCTTTTTTCACATTTATTTTCTTCAGATGAAATTTCACTGGAAATATCAACCGCTTGTTCTTTAAATAAAAAATCCATCCTGGATAGTAAATTCTGTTTTGTTTCTTTTGCAAGCTCATAAGAAAAATTTTCCATGAGATTATCTATCTGCTGTAAAACAGCATGTGCCACATCTTCATATCCACAGGAAGACAATATATTTGTTAACATATTTTTTATACTCTTAAGCTGACCTGGTTTTATTTTTTCATCACACTCAAGTTCCAGAAGTTCTACCTGTTTTTTTATTATATCTTTCAGTACATCATCCACTGGAATCTTTTTTATTTCTGAAAATTCTTTTATTTTTTCTTTGCTTTTATCTTGAGTTTCATCACAAACAATATTTTCTGCGTCCCTATCTTCAGGAACAACAAATTCATGGGATTTAATAGATTGTATAAGAGATTTTATCCACTTAACTGGAAGGGGAGGTGATTTTGAAATACCTATCTCTAGAAAACTCAATGCAGCATATTCATAACTAGTTTCAGATATAATCTCCTTTACAACTTTAATGGCATCAAGGAGTTCATCTAACTCACCTTGTTCCACCAGCCTCATTGCATCCTCAACAAATAATTCCAGGTGTTCATTAAATACAATATCCCCACATGGACACAAAAGTGCAAATATAGTTATTGGAAATATATTTATTTCATCTAAAACATAAGCAAAATGTTCTTCTAGCTCTTCTGATGGAGCAGAGCTTATCATTGAAAACTTTAATATACATTTAAAAGGATCAAAATCTTCTCTATCTATATCAATAAGTCCACATGAAAATCCCTGTAAAAAAGGAGTTTTCTTTACAGTTATTACAGGATCATCCCCTGTGAAAAAACAATTTTCATTGGGTTCATAAGTTATTAAGTTCAGTTGAACATCCCAATCTGGTGCATCCTTTATTATTGCCAGTCTATGTTTTACAGGGATATGGGTCACTGCATCTAAAATTTCCTGGGTAATCTCAGGAGCTTTAGCTCTATGTTCCAGCTCAGTATCTGCAAGCTCTTTGGATATATCAGGGGCCTTTGGTGTAATATCCTTTGATATGGCTAAAAGCCTTTGTTTTAATTTATTACTATATTCCTCAGCATCTGGACCCAATTTTTCTTCAGACTCTAATTCGTCCATCCATATATTAATTTGATCCAGGATATCTAAAAACACATCTACCACATCAGGAGTTAGGGTAAATTCCCCATCCCTTGCCTTATCCAGGATATTTTCTGCCTCATGTACTAATTCTGTTAAAGGAGTTAATTCAAATACTCCTGAAGAACCCTTTATTGTGTGCATTGATCTGAAAAGACTATTTAATATGTCAGGGTCATCTGGATTTTCCTCTAATTTCAAAAAATCAGAGCTCGCCTGTTGAACCAGATCCCTTGTTTCTTCTATAAATTGTGCAAGTAAATTATCCATGTATTGCCCCCTTAGAATATTGATTTGGATATTAGGTGCTGGGTTTTGGCAAAATTCAGCATCTAATCCCCAATATTACCCAACAACCCCCTTACAATTGACTCCAGCACATGAGGTTTTACTGGTTTAACAAGATAATAGTTTGCACCTGACTCATATGCCTTTATTTTATCCTTAACATCTGATTCAGTGGAAACCATTATTGCGGGTATATCAGAAATTTCTTCATTTGAACGCATTTCCTTTAAAAAGGAGTAGCCATCCATAACAGGCATGTTTATATCCACAAATACAAGGGCTACTTTTTCTTTTAAAATCTTTTCAAGGGCTTCCATTCCATTTATGGCTTCATCTGTATCAATCCCCAGTTTTTCCAGCAAACCTTGATGATACTTTCTTACAGTGGGAGCATCGTCTACCACTAACACCTTTTTATTCATAAAATCCCCCTGATTAATCTTAATATGGCTTTTGATAGGCTATACAATTTTGAAATTTTCGCACCTTAAACAAAGAACATATCCTGCTCATGGACTCAGAATGTCCAAGAAAGATGAACCCCCCTGGATTTAAGCTGTCATAAAAACTGTTTGCTACTTTTGCCCTGGCCTTATCATCAAAATATATTAAAAGATTGCGACAGAATATCACATCAAAATACCTCATCTTTTTTGTTTCAAGCACATTGAAGACATTTACCCGCTTAAATTCTATGGCATCTCTTATATCCTCGGTTAGTTGGTATTTACCTTCACCAAGGGATTTAAAATATTTTTTAATCAAAGTGCGTGGCAATTGTTTTATTGACCTGGTTCCATAAATCCCCTTTTTGGCTTTTTCCAGGGCATTTGTATCTATATCTGAGGCAACTATTTCAACGTCAAATTTATCAATATCTGGCCAATATTCCAGAAGATATATGGCAATAGAATATGGTTCTTCTCCTGTGGAACAGGGAATTGACCATATTCGTATAAGATTTTCCCTTTTACTTTCACATATCTCAGGAAGCACTTCTTCAACCAAACACTTAAACTGGTATTCTTCTCTAAAAAAATATGTCTCATTAACTGTCATGAGATTGACCAGATTCTCAAATTCCTTACCACTTCTGTCAAATCTGAGATATATAAAATAAGAACGAAAATCCTTATAACCTGTGGCCTTGATTCGCTCTATAAGTCTCTTGTCCACAAAATATCTCTTTGAATTTCCAAAATAAATACCTGTTTTTTTGTAAAAATATTCTCTAAATTTTTCAAAGTCGTGATCTGTTATTACAATATCATCCTGCATGTAGGTACTCCCTAACCCGGGTTGTCAAAACCTGGGTTAACTATTAGAACAATTTTAATTTAATATTCTCTTTCTACCCCCCTAGTTTAGTATTTAGTATTTTGATAAATCGGAGGGTTAATTACATTAAAAGGGTTATTATTGTTACTTTTTATGATAAATCACTTATCGCTAACCCTTAAAAATTCCTCTATCTCCTTTATATCTCTGGATTTAAGCACCAATCTGTTGAGTTTCTTTAGTGTGTCTTTGCTCTCTATTTTATTTATCTTTTCTCTTAACCTCTTGGGCACATTGTCAAACTTTAGCTCAATACCCTCTATGATCATAGTGCGCATTGCATATATCATCCCTTCCTGAATACCATGTTGCCTGCCTTGCTGAATCCCCTGCTGGATTCCCTGTTGTATTCCCTGCTGGATTCCCTGTTGTATTCCCTGCTGGATTCCCTGTTGTATCCATTTTTGAGCCAATGACGGCATACTATCACCTCCTATTCCTTCTAATATCTCCTCTAATTCCTCCTCTGATGCCTCACTTCCTGCTGATATATACTCTAAAACTAACATCAATCTATTCTTATCTATACTGTACACCTTCTTTAATACAGGTGTTAATGACTCCTTTAAACCTCTTATCTCATCAAATATGTGTTTCATGCATAAAAGGCCTGCGCTTAAAAACAAGTTCACTCCTATATCCAATATTTCTTTATCCTTATATAAATTGGTATCAAACAATACCACCTTAAAATCTACCAGATACTCTTTTATTTCCTCTGGTACATCAAAATAGTCTGAAAACCTGACTGGTAAATTGTATCTCTTCCTGCCATGATAAAAAATAACTGGAATTATAGGCCTTGGCCCCTTACCCCTCTCCATATCCTTCTTCCACATCACCACAAGATAGCTCAATATCTGAATCAATACACGCCTGTCTGGATAGGACTTGTGTTCAAATACAAAATATAGCTCACCTTCTCTTTTGCCAAATTTGCATCTTACTGCTATATCCAGATAATACCTCTTATATTCCTCATCACTCTTCTCACTATCTATTATCTCAACACTGTCTAAATTTATGTGTCTTACCAGAGATTGTGGCAAAAATTCCCTTATAAAATCCCTTACATTCCTCTTATCGCCAAATAGCTTCTTGAAAAATGTGTCATGGGGACGAGTAACCCTTATATCCATGTCATTTATTTCCTATCCATGCCAGTTTTTTAAGTACCTGGGTTAACATATTGGTTTAGCATTTTGATAAATCAGGGTTAAGGTCTTGCAACAGTGAATCAATAACAAATGTTATATATGGCTCATCTTTAAATTTATTTTTGATTTCTAAAAGTGTGGGTTCCATATCTGGAGTAACCACCAGTTCACTTAACGCATCTAAGGCAGTAGAAACTACATTTATATGGTTATCTTTTTTTGCAGTTTCAAGGATCCATTTTGGAACATCTTTGTGTTTTAAGGAACTCAAGATATTAAGTGCAAAAATTCTTATATCTGGATCAGGATGGGTTAGAAGTTTTTCAATGTGTTTTTCCATCTGATCTGGCATCTTTTGTAGGACTTCTATAACCCTGTTTCTTAAAGCTGCATCTTCTGATGATAAAAAGGGTATTAACTTTTCTGCAATTGGCTCACAATTTATCTCCAGAAGTACATTTAAGATAACATCCTGTACGCTTTTATCTGTTTCCTTTTCTAATCTCTCACAAAGTGGCAAAATTGCCCTTTCACCATACTCAAGTAAGTCTCTGGCTGCCCATCTCCTTTTTATGGAATCATCATCCTGGAGTTGTTCAACCAGTGTATCAAAATTCCTCTCCTTCTTTCTTCTTTCTCTAGGTCCATCTTCTTTGGTTGGCTCTGTTTTTCTAGATTTTATAAGACCCATAATTAGCTCCTTTATTAACTCCTCATATTAACTAACTTTGCCAGTTTATCAGCTATCTCATAAGAAGGGAGCACAAAATCTGCTCCATTCCTTTCTATAAGCTCCCTTGGCATTCCAAAAACAACTGCAGTCTCCTCAGACTCAGCAATGGTCTTGCCTCCCTGTCTATGCACCTCTGCCATGGTCTTTGCACCGTCATATCCCATGCCAGTTAAAAGCACTGCTATTATCTTATCAGCAGGGATTGTGTTTAGTGCAGATTCAACCATCTTATCCACTGAAGGATGCCATAAATATTTAGGGTCTTCGTCAACACTCTCAGCAATAACCCGCTTTAATCTTGTTTTTACCTCTACATCAGCATTTCCCTTTGCAATATAGATCTTCCCAGGCTCAAGGGGTATGGCTTTTTCTACATGGACCACTTCAAGTTCACATACCTTATTCAGACGTTTTGCAAATACCCTTGTAAAACTTTCAGGCATGTGTTGGGCTACAAGTATTGGCAGGGGGAAATCTCCAGGGAGGTTTGACAATATCTCTTCAAGGGTAGACGGCCCTCCTGTGGAACTTCCAATTAAAACAATGCCCTTAAACCCTGAAATGGTTCTAATTTTCTTTCTGGGCAATTTATCTGCATGTCTGACTCTTATCTTTTCCCTTTTTAAGCGATTTCTCACTTTTAATATGGATTTTCTGGATACAACTGCCTTTATCTTTTTAATGAGCTCATCTTTGATCTGTTTTATGTTTAAAGAAACTGTTCCCCCTGGCTTTGGAATATAATCGACTGCCCCAAGTTCAAGGGCCTCAAATGTAACTAAAGCCCCTTTTTCTGTTAACGAAGACACCATAATAACAGGTCTGGGAAACTCTGACATAATATGAGTTAAGCACGTGATGCCATCCATTACAGGCATGTTTATATCCAGGGTAACAACATCGGGATCTATTTCCCTTATCTGCCTTAAGGCATCTTCTCCATCTCTGGCAGTATATACCTCAAACTCATGCTCCAGCATTTCTCTTAAATATTTTCTCATTAATGCAGAATCGTCTACAACCAATACCTTAATTCTCTGTTTCATTGCCAAATCTCCAGATTGTAATTAGTTGTCCTCAGAAATAGAAGATATTTCTTCAAACTCTTCTTCTTTTAAGAGCTTTTCCACATTTATAATAAATATCATTCTTCCCTGTTCTTTTAAATTAATTACCCTATCTAAGACATCTGCCTGTTCCTTTGACATTTTTGGGACATTTTCCATTACTATTTTATCAACACTTAGAACTTCTGACACACTGTCCACAATAAAACCCATACTAACACCCCTGGTATTTAGCACAATAATGCGCTGGGATTCCTTTTTTGTTGTAGAAGGAAGACCAAGACGCTTTCTCATGTCCATAACAGGAAGTACTCTGCCCCTTAAATTAATCATTCCTTCTATATATTCTGGTGTCTTTGGTACTATATTTATCTCTTCTGGTACCAGAATTATCTCCTGTATATTTTCAATTAAAATACCATATTCTTCATCTTTTAGCCTAAAAACAACAAGTTGAATCTCATCCTCTTCCATGGTTTCTTGCTTTTGTTTATCCTCCATACTACTCTCCTTGTATTCCTGACTCATTGATATGGCAATTTCCATTGCAGGGTGCTTCATCATATCTTTTAAAGACAGAACACTTACAAGACGCTTTCCATTTTCCAGTCTACAAACTGCCCTGATATCCTTTTGATCTGATGAATTTTGCAATAGATCAGGAAGTGGATCCCATTCATTTTCAGATACCTTGAAAATTTCACATACCCTATCCACCACAAGGCCTACTTCATATATATTTTCTTCATAAAAACAGGTGGCAACCAGTATTCTGCTCTGTTCAGGGTCGTGATTGGATTTAAGTCCCAACATCTTATTGAGATTCACAATGGCTAAGGTTTCGCCTCTATAATTTATTATCCCCATAAAACACTCATCTGTATCTGGGACATGGTAAATTTCATCAGGATAACGAACAATTTCTTTTATTTCAGACACCTCCAGGGCAAATTCCTGAATATCTAAATTAAAACTCACAACCTGATGGATATTTTCATCTTCATCTTCTCTATTTTGTTTTTTGCTATATAATTCCCCAGAGACAAGATCAGCTCCAGAAGATTGTATGTTCTCATGTTCAGAATAAAATTCCCTTTTCACTATTTTTTTCCCATCCAGAACCTGTATTAATATGGACTTATTTTTGGGATGTCTTATAACACCTATTAAAAAATCGGCCTGGAGCTCCTGTTTATTCTTTTCTTGCTCTATATCATCTTCTTCCACCTGGATAACCCTGTCAATTTTATCCACTAAAAAACTAATTGGTTGTCCTATATCTATAATAACCACTCTGGAGTTCTCAGTTATCTGTCTTTTTTCTAATCCCAATATTGTCCTGAGATCCAACACAGGCAAAATAGTTCCCCTTAGATTTGCAAGCCCTATTAGAGAAGGCGGAGTTAATGGTACCCTCACTGTTTCTGGCACCCAGATTATCTCCTGAACCACATTCATATCAAAGGCAAAGCACTCTTCTCCAATATAAAAAGTAACAAATTGTCTGTTTTTCCCCTCTTCTTCACTGAGGTCTTTTTTATCATCAGCAGGATTTGTATCTAATTTTCTGTCTTCATTTATATCCATAATTATCCCTCCTGCTGACAATTAAATGGCCATATTTTGTAACTCATCAGCTATAGAAGCAATTTCTTCTGTAGCTGCGGCCAATTCCTCCATGCCCTGAGCCTGTTCTTTGGCAGAGTTAGCCCCCTGTTCTGTAGCAGATGCAGCCTGTTCTGCGGCAGCTGAAATTTCTTCAGCGGCCTTTCTTGCTTCAGGCAGCATCCTCATAATTTCCTTAGAGGAGTTTAATATTTCACCTACTCCTTTAACTATATCGTCCATTTGTTTTATGGTGGTATTTACTGCCTTGATTGTTGTATCGGATTTTTTTACTTCCTCCATTCCTGAACTCACAATATCTGCAAGTTCTCTGTTCATTGTAATTATCTCTTCTTGAATATCCTTTATAATATCTTTTATATGGTCTGCATTTTCAGCTGCATCGTTTGCAAGGTTTTGAATATCGCCTGATACCACGGCAAACCCCTTGCCAAATTCTCCAGCCCTTGCAGCCTCTATTGCTCCATTCACCGATAACATAGAGGTCTGCACTGCTACTGTGGCAATGGTGTCCACAATTTTATCCATGTTGCGAAGATTTTTTTCAAGTTGTCTCAAGATCTCCGCATTCTCCAGAGATTTTTTCAGATTGTCCTCTATACCAGCAACCATTCTCTTTACCTTTTCCACATTATCTTTGAGCCCTTGTCCAAGTGTGGTTATCTTTTCTGCTATTGCCTCAGACATCTCCATTATTTTTTGATTTGTTCCTTCCACTTCCTTTATTGAACTTGCCAGCTCTTCTGTGGCCTCTGCCTGTTGATGGGCGCCTTTTGAAATCTGATCTATTGCAGTCATAATTTGTTGGGCAGCCCTGTTACTTTCCTCAATGGTGGCAGAGAGTTCTTCTGCTGCTGCTGCAACTTCTTCTGCATCTTTTGTAATGTCTGTGCTGTTTTTTAACTCTTCTGAGAGTTCTTCCAGCTTTTGCGTGGCCTCTTCTGTCTGTTCCATTGCAACCTTCTGCTCCTCCAGACTGGCAAGGGCCTCTTCACAAGCAGATGCCTGCTCTTCTGCCGCTGCTGCAACAGCCTCTGCCTGACTCAGGGCCTTATCTGAAATATTTGCAAGTTCATCTCCAAGATTAGCTATTTCCATAATCTCACTACATGAGTTCTCAATCTCTTGTTTTATCTTTAAAAGCTCATTGGTTATATCTTCTGCCTGTTTTAACTCTGAATTTATCTCCTCTGCTGAACCTTTAATCCCTTTTACTAGGTTATTTATCTCTTCCTGAACCTGTTTCACCCATTTGGCTATATTACCTGCACTTTTTTCTGTTTTCTCAGCCAGTGATCTAACAGCATCTGCAACAACAGCAAATCCCTTTCCATGTTTTCCAGCCCTTGCTGCTTCTATTGCTGCATTTAAGGCAAGAAGGTTGGTCTTATCAGCTATTTTTATTACTGCCTTGACTGTTTCATTGATCTTATCTGCCTGCTCTTCCAGGGTGGCCATTTTTTCCACAGCCCTGCCCTGCCTTTTAGCTGATTCCCTTATCCCTTCTGCCAGTCCTTCTATCTGTATCTTTGTCTCTTCAAGAACTTTCTGGAGCTCAATCCCTATTGAATTTGCCTTTTCACCATGTTCCTTTTGAAGTCCAACAGCCTTATTGACTTCACTAAAACCTCCCAGAAGCTCCTGGGATGCTCCGCTGGCCTGTTCGGCTCCACTGGCAATTTGATCCATGGCTTTGGTTAGTTGTTCAATGGCACTTGATGACTCAGTTACTGCACTGGCAAGTTGTGCTGTAGCAGCGGCAATCCTTTCTGCAAGTTGCTGTTGCTTTGCCAGGGTGCGTGCCCTTTTTCTTTTTGCCTCAATCTCCTTTTTGGGTAGTGGACTGGGCACATCCTTAATACCATTTGAGCTCCCTCTTTTCTTTAACGGCATAACAACCTCCTTGGTTTGGATAATTCCCAATTGATGTATAGGTAAAATTATTGTATAACACTATAATAATGTTAAATATAATGTCAACAGAAATGGTTTTTTAGGAGGAGCAAAAAGGATTTACACAGTTTTATGATCCATACCCTACTTGAAAAATATATAGATGGGCTTGGTTAATATTAATGGGCCCGTGGATGGGCCCATTAATATTTTTAGCTGTTTTCAGATTTGATCTTTTCTATTAGTTGTCTTAGCTCTTCTGCCTGCTGTGCCATTTCACTTATTGCTATGGCAGATTGATCCATGCCCTCTGAAGTGGCATCGGCGAGATTTTTAATTGTCTCAATACTCCTTGTTATTTCTTCACTTGCAGCAGATTGCTCTTCAGCAGCAGTGGCAATGCTGCGAACCTGATCTGCACTACCTTGTGCTAGCTCCACAATCTCTTTTAATACCTCTCCAGATTGCTGTACCTTTTCTGTTGCAATTTTAACTGCCTCCAGGGCCTGCTGGAAATTTTTGTTGCTGTTCTCAGTTGAGATCCTAATGTGGTTTATGTTTTCCTCTACCTCTTTTGTGGCAGCCATCGTGTTTTCAGCAAGTTTTCTTACCTCATCAGCAACTACAGCAAACCCTCTTCCAGCCTCCCCTGCCCTTGCTGCTTCTATTGCAGCATTTAATGCAAGGAGGTTGGTCTGGTCTGCAATGTCGTTAATTACATTTATGATTCTGCCAATTGCTTGGGCCTGATTTAAGAGCTCTTCCATATTTTTGTTAAGTTCTATACTAATCTCCTGCACCTTATTTATTTGATCCACACTTTCCTGGACCACTGCAAAGCCTTCCTCTGCCTTGACCTTAGTGGCGTCTGAGTTTTCTGATGCCTGGGATGCATTTTTTGCAACTTCAAGTACTGTGGCATTCATCTGTTCCATTGCTGTTGCAGCTTCTGTGATCCTTTCCTTTTGTTCTGACATGTGCTGTGATACTTCCTGTGCCTGAGCTGATAATTCTTCACTTGCAGTGGTTAGGTGTTCTACCACCTCTTCCATTATGCTTGCTGCCTGTAACATACCATTTTGCTTGGCCATTTCAGCCTCTCTTCTGGCCTTTTCTGCCTCAGACAATGCAACTTTTGCATTTTTTTCCGCCTCCAGGGCACCTTTTTTCTCTGATTCTGCTTCACCTATCTTTTTCTTTAACTCAGTGACCATTGTCTCCATTGCTTGCTGAAGGATAAAAAACTCACCCTGCAATGTTTTTCCCAATCTAAAGTCAAAGGACCCCTTTGTTATTTTTTCTGCAAAATCAACTAAAGATAGGAGTGGATTCTTTATTGCCTTGTTAAAATAGATAAGTAGAAGGATTGAGATAATAAGTATTAGTACTACTCCAGCAATGGACCCCTTTAAAGTAGCGCTCTTTTCTGCCCCTTTAATGTGGGCTATCTGGGCTTGAGCAAGTTTTTGTATATCATCCATATATACGCCCATTCCAACAATCCAGCCCCATGGCTTAAAGAGCTTTACATAAGATGTCTTTAACACATCTCCTGGCTCTCCTTTTTTTGACCAGTAGTAGTCTACGAAACCAGCCCCTTTTTGTTTACATACCTCTATCATTTCCTGGATTAGCATCTTACCCCGTTTGTCCTTTAGGTCTCCAACGTATTTATTTACCAATTTGGGATTTGGGTGGGCCAACATATATCCCTTTAAGTCATTTATCCAGAAATAGTTTCCGTCAGGAAGGCGAATTGAAGCTATTTGCTTTAGTGCTTGGGCTTGCATCTGTTTAGTTATATCCTCTACCCATTCCCCTGTTCCAATTATCCAGTTTAACTCTGGAATGAGCATAACATAAGATACCTTTAATTTTGCCTCCTGTTCCCCTGGTTTTGACCAGTAGTAACTGACCATTCCTTCACCTTTTTCTTTACATACACGTACCATGTCGTTAAAGAGATAATTCCCCTTTTTGTCTTTAAAATTAGATAGGTCCTTTCCATCTAGGGCTGGTTTTATTGGGTGCATGACCATGTAGGGGTGCATGTCATTTATCCAGATATAATTCTTTCCATGGTATCTGAAATTTTTTACCAATTCCTTTACCTTTTCTTCAATAACAGCCCTTGGCTGTCCCTGATTTTTCTTTAAAATATAAGTTATCTGGTTTCTTACACCCTCCAAAATTAGCTTTAACTCCGCTGCCTTGGCCTTTTTGAGGCTTTCTATGTCTTGAGATTTTCTGTAATAGGTATCAATCACTGAATAGGCCACGTCTACCAAATTTTTTAGGGATGACAACTTGTGTTGCTTTATGCTTTCTTTTGAACACTTGCTTATGGAAGTGGATACGTTGTTTAGTTCTAGATAGAAAATGGTCAAAAACATTATTCCCTGGATAATTAAAAGGGAAATAACAATCACCAAAGCCTTTTTAATTATGGAATTTTTCATAGCCCTTTCCTCCATCTCAGTAGTTTTTATTTTTTTATATCAAAACGCTGTTCTTTTATCAATAGAGTTGCTTGATGTATCTCAAAAATATTTGCACCTCAAAATTTGAGGATTATAGCTAGTTATACAACTAAATGGATGGTATTGGTACCCATTAGCCCTTTATTGGAATAGTCGTTTCCATACCTTGTATATAGGGATAGTTCATCATCTGTTAATTGATAATTTGCTGGAGATTTAATAATGTTATCTAAAGTATTTTTTATATCTGTAAAAAATCCCTCTTCTCCAAAAAGGTGGCTCAGATATATGTCAGGATCTGTGTTTATAATTTCTTTAAAATATGGTCCTGTTATTATTTTATCATTTGGATCCAATGACAAATCCATTTCTTTTAGATCTTTATAATGATCCGAGATTACATCTTTGATATCTGAAATAAGTCTTTTTGAAAAGAGATTTTGCCTTGTGTATATCCAGTCAATATATTTGTTAAATTCATCTATTATGTTTACAATGTATTTTAATATATCTCCATTTAATTTATTTTCTTTTATATGGATGAAATCATTAGTTGAATCCAATAAATTTAAAGTCAATTTCCCGTTTTTTTCATTTACTTCATTTGACCAGGTGGTTTTTTTCTTGGAATTAAAATAATATTCTCCCCTATGAGATGCTTCGTATGTCTTATCCAATTCCAATGTCTTCACCAAATTGTTTTCTATATCCTGTAATTGAAAGTAGTGTTCGTATCCTGTATTATTATTTGTTATTTTTAGATAAATATAGTCAATAAGTGAATTTGGATCACTTGGATTTAGAGACCTCTTTTTTGTGGTATAAATATCAGCTGTAAGACCTAGGTCCAGGCTGTTTATGACATAGGCCAATGTATCTAAAAGCCCTTTATTAGTGGATATATCAGAGTTAGATACAGAAAAATCAATACTTATAACTTCATTGTCAATGTTTATATTAAATTTATATGTGCCATCTTCTAATATCTTATGTTCTTCAGGCCTGAGTTTTTTACTCTCTATCACCTCTGATGAGGCTAATCTATTTATCTTAATATAATCTATATTGTTTGTAACCTTGTCATTTAATTGGGCGTCTAATTTGGATGGGTCTGAGACCTCGACTAAATAAATTGAGGAATTAAGCTTAAAGAATTCATATTTTTCCAGGAGTTTTTTAAATTCTTTGGTCTTTTCCATGAGGTGAGTCAGTGCATTTTTGTTTGCCCCTGTTTTATGGATAGTAGAGTATATTTTCCTTGATAGGTTCTTTTTATAGGTGTATGAACTGGTGGGGGTGGAATTAGTGAGCTCTGCCTTTACAATATAGTCATCTATTATTGTGTTGGTAATATTTCTGACCATATGGCTTTTTTATTTTAAACTATTTTTTTATAAGCCAAATATTATAATACTTGCATGAAGGTTTCAAGGGGTTAGTTTGGTTTTTGATATTTGTATAACTGGAGGCTATATGGACCCATTAGTAGTTGCACAGGTAGATTTAAGGGCCATTGCCCATAATTTAAAACAGGTGAGGAACCTTATTCCCAAGACTACAAAAATAATGGCAGTTGTAAAGGCAAATGGCTATGGTCATGGGGCGTATGAAGTGGCTAAGGTAGCCCTTTTAGAGGGTGCATCTTCTCTTGCGGTTGCGAGGTTAGATGAGGCAATTGACCTCAGGGAAAAAGGTATTTGTGAAGATATCTTGGTATTTGGATATATTCCAATATATGATATAGAGCTTGCCCTTAAATATAATTTAATTGCCACTATATTTGATAAAAAACAGGCAGATGAGTACAGATTAAGGTGCAGGGATTTGGGGTCTAGACTGAAGGTACACATAAAAGTAGATACTGGTATGGGGAGGGTTGGATTTGTGTTATCTGACAAAAATCATAAAAAACAGGCGATTTCAGATGTAAGAGAAGTTGTTGTTGCAGATGAATTTTCAGTTGAAGGTATATATACACACTTTGCGTGTGCAGATGAAGAGGACTTAAGTTTTTCAAAAATTCAACTTGAGCTATTTAATGAATTAATGGAAGAAGTAAAAAAAATGGATATAGGGGAAATTAAATTCCATGCAGCAAATAGTGCGGCAGTTATGCAACTTAAAGATGCCCACCTGGATATTGTCCGTCCAGGGATTATGCTCTATGGGCTCTATCCTTCTGATTATTTAAAAAAAAGCTCAAGTATTAAACTCATGCCAGCAATGACCTTAAAGGCCAGGATTACCCAGATAAAGGAGGTCTCAGAAGGGTTTAGGGTAAGCTATGGCTCTACCCATGTAACAAAGGGGAAATCTAGATTGGCTACTATCCCTGTTGGATATGCAGATGGATACCCCAGGATTTTGTCAAATAAGGGATCAGTACTTATAAGTGGAAAATTGGCAAAAATAGTTGGAAGGGTGTGTATGGACCAGTTTGTTGTTGATGTGACCCATATAAACGTATCAAGGGGAGATGATGTAATCATCTTTGGTAGAGAAGGATCCTATGAACTCAGTGCAGATAAAGTAGCCAGGTGGGCAAACACCATAAATTATGAGATTGTCTCTCAAATAACCTCCAGGGTAAAAAGGGTATATGTGAAAGAGAGATAAAGACCATTTTTTATTTTACCTGGGAAAGAAAGTCTTTGGGAGTTAGGACATTACCAGAAAATATATGTTCAAAGTGGCGTTTGTCCCAGGTAATTATTGTGGAAATAAAAGAGAGATGTTTTTTTGCAACTGCAATCATAAGTGCATCTCCTAATGATGTCCTTTTTTTAAGTATCTTTAAAATTTCTCTAATTTTTATAGCTGGAAATCTGGCATCGATCTCTGGATCAGGCAAAACAGATACCTGATATCTCTCCTTAAAATAAAACCATAGCTCGTTTAATTGCCTCTCATTTAAATTAAATGACAGTATTCCACAGATCTCTAACAGGTTGATAATGGTGGTAAATCCCCTTTTCTTTTTTGCTATATATGTAAGAAATGTTCTATTTATTTCATAATGGATATCCCTTTTATAACGAAGATCTATGACAAATATATTGGTATCAATTAATACTAAGTCCTCTTTCGAACCCATCTTGTAGCTTCCTCCCATCCTGAGAAATAAGGCTCTGTCTTATCTAAAGCCTTTTCAATATCCCTCCACGCATCTTTAAATGGCCTGAGTGATTTAACTGTGCCCTCTTCCTTCTCTGATATAGGGATTATAGCTGCAACAGGCCTGCCGCGATATGTTATGGTTAATTTTTCACCTGCTCTGATTCTTTTTATAATTTCCCCTGTCCTTTGTTTCAGTTCTTTTGCTGTAACGATATTTATAAAAACCACCCCCTTTTAAAGTAATTACTTTTACAAAAAGTAATTACTTTAGCTTAAAATGTCAATGTTGGATTAACTGTCTGAAATGGGATATTCTAGTTGGTAGTAACTTACATGTTGCTTTACCTTCACTTTTTTAATAAAGAAGAACAAATTTGTCTTAACCCAGGTTTATCAAAATGATAACCCTAGGTTAATATGAAACAATTATTTAAGAGGATATGTCCATGGAATATCGCTATAAAAAGGCACTTAAGTTTTTGTATTCCCTTCAAAAATATGGTATAAAATTTGGTCTATCAAAAACAGAAAATCTCCTATTAAAAATGGGTAAGCCTCAAAAGGACCTAAAATTTATCCATATTGCTGGAACAAACGGAAAAGGCTCTGTTGCCACTTATTTGAATTCAATTCTCACAAAAGCAGGATATAGGGTAGGACTTTACACATCACCCCACCTGGTCTCCTTTACTGAAAGGATGAGAATAAATTCTCAGAATATAGCAAAGGAGGATGTGGTATTTTATACAAATATAGTCAGAAAAGTTATGGATGCATCTGAACCCCCTACTTTTTTTGAGGCAGTGACTGCCATGGCGATTAAATATTTTGCAGATAAAAAGGTGGATGTTGTAATATTGGAAACTGGGATGGGTGGAAGATTAGATGCAACAAATATAGTTCAACCAATTTTGACTATTATTACAAATGTATCCTTAGAGCATCAGGAATTTCTTGGGGACACACTTGATTTAATTGCAAGGGAAAAAGGAGGTATTATAAAGGACAAAATTCCACTTATAACAGGAGTTAAACAAGGTGAACTTATTAAAATTTTAGAAGAAATATGCGGACAAAAAAAGGCGCCCATGTATGTCTTGAATAGGGATTTTTCATGTGTTGTTGAAAATGGAACTTATAATTACTTTGGCATAAAAAGAGACTATGAGGGAATCAAAAGTGGGCTAATAGGGAATTATCAAAAGAACAATTTGCCCATAGCCTTAGGAAGTATAGAGATATTGAACAACATGGGATTTAATATACAGGATAGTCATGTAAGTTCAGGGATTAAAGATGCATTTTGGCCTGGTAGGATGCACATAATTTCTAAATCTCCATCTATTTTATTAGACGGTGCCCATAATATTGCTGCAATGGAGGGATTAAAAGAGTCAATTAAAGATATAGATTACAACAGGCTTATACTGGTTATTGGTATTATGGAAGATAAAGATACAAAGTCTATTTTAGATATAATTGTGCCAGTAGCAGATCTTACCATCTATACACGTCCTGAGTACTACAGGGCAATGGATCCATATAAGCTAAAAAAACAATATGAAAAAAAGCATAAATTTGAGATAATAGATGGTCTTAAAAATGCAATTTCAAGATCAAGAGAACTGGCAAATGGTGATGACCTTATATTAATTACAGGATCTCTATTCACTGTTGGAGAGGCTCTCACTGTTTTAGATTCTGATAACTATCCCAAAGAGGAAGTATGAAGTAGTGGGATTTTATTATGCAGAGAGAAGTACAATTTGAACAATATCTTTTGAATCAAATAGAAGACCTAAAGAAGAGGAACGAAGAACTTGAGCTCCTCATAATGGAATATGAGAGGGCAATAGATGCGAGTTCAAGCTACAAGACATTAATGGAGGTTGCCCAGGATTTAATTGAGCTTAAAAAAGCACAAAATGCCCTTCAAAAAGAAAGGGATTATTTTAAAAATGTGCTGGATAATTCTGCTGATGCAATTGGTATTGTAGATGCAAAAGGGAGGTTTATCAGGTGGAACAAAAGGGCTGAAGAGCTTTTTGGTTTTAGCTTTGAAGAACTTAAAGGAAAATCTGCCTTTGATTTATATGAAGACAAAGAGCGATTAAATGAGATGCTCTCTGAGCTTAGAAAAAATGGTTATGTTAGGGATTTTGAGATAGATGTTAGGACTAAGAGTGGCAAATTTTTGCCCATGGGAATGTCCATAAGCGTTTTAAAAGAAAAGGGAAAGGTAATTGGCAGTGTCTGTGTTGCCAGGGACCTTACCCAGATAAAACAGGCACAGAGGGAGCTTGAAAAGAGTAAAGAGGCTGCAGAGGCTGCAAGCAGGGCAAAGTCTGAATTTTTGGCCAACATATCCCATGAGATAAGAACGCCAATGAACGCAATTTTGGGGTTTGCTGAAACCCTCCTCAGTGAAACAGTGAATGAAAGGCATAGAAAATTTTTGGAAACCATACTTTCTAGTGGAAAAAACCTCTTGGCATTAATTGACGATATTTTGGACCTATCAAAAATAGAGGCAGGTAAGCTCAAATTACAGCCAGAGCCAATGGATATAAAAAGTGTGATCTATGAGATGCGATCAATTTTTTGGGATAGGGCAGAAAAAAAAGGCCTTGAATTTAAGGTTGATATTGATACAGATGTATCAGATATATTTATTTTAGATGAAGTTAGGATAAGACAAATACTCATGAATCTCATTAGTAATGCAATAAAATTTACAGATTCAGGGTACGTGAAGATAAAGCTCAGCCAGAAGTTTGTGAGCCCTGGCAAGGTGGAATTGATCCTTAAAGTAAAAGATACGGGCATTGGTATCCCAAAATCTCAACATCAGGTAATATTTGAAAACTTCAGACAACAGGAAAACCAGAAAACAAAGAAATATGGGGGAACAGGACTTGGACTTGCTATTACAAAAAAACTTGTGGAGCTTATGGGAGGGGAAATAAGGGTTGAGAGTGAAGTTGGCAAGGGAAGTGTTTTTGAGGTTCATTTGAAGGAAGTTGAAATTGGTTCTAGTACCCTGAATATGGGCTCTAACAACTTGTGTAAGGACCAGTACAATGTAAAATTTGTTGGTGGTTCCATACTTGTAGTTGACGATGTGCCATATAATATTGAGGTTATAAAAAATTTTTTACACGATACAGGTCTTTTAATAACAGGCACTACAAGTCCCAGGATTGCCTATGATATGCTTAAAGATATGAATTTTGATCTGGTACTTATGGATATTAGGATGCCTGAATGGGATGGCATTTTACTTACAAAGCAATTAAGAAAGTCAGATAAATTGAAAAATATTCCAATAATAGCCGTAACTGCAATATCTATAAAGGATAAATTAGATGAGATAAATGAAGTTTTTGATGGGTATTTATTAAAACCAATTGAAAGAGCTAAATTAATAGATGTGCTAAAAAAATTTTTAAAGGTGCAAAATTGTGACGTAAAAAATTATTGTCCAGTTAAAACTACTAATATATCTGGTGATTTTATCCATGAGATAAAAAAAAGTATTGGAGAAAAAATAAGAAATATAGACGGGGTAATAGAATTTAGCGAAGTGTATAATCTGGCAGTAAAATGGAATGAAGTTGCTGATAAATATAAATGTAAAGAGGCAAAAAAAATAGGTGATGCGCTTATAACTAGTATTAATGCATGTGATCTTTTGGCAATTAAAGGGATATTGAATAAAATTAAGAAATTTATCTAATTATATAATTAGATATTACTTTTAATTTTAATAGTTAAATAAATGTCTGATACTTCAAAATTAATTTTAATTGTTGACGACAATGTTAATAATTTGCAGGTGCTGAGCAATATCCTGCTGAGTAATGGATACAACATAGCTGTTGCAGAAAGGGGAAAAGATGTCTTGTCATTTATTCAGAAAAAGATACCCAATTTAATACTCATGGACATTGTTATGCCAGAGATGAGTGGAATTGAGGTATGTGAGATACTAAAACAAGACCATAAAACCAGAGATATTCCTATTATTTTTATAAGTGTACACAAAGATACCTTTGAAAAAATAAAGGCCTTTAGGGCAGGAGGTGTAGATTATATTACCAAGCCTTTTCAAAAGGAGGAGGTTTTAGCAAGGGTAAATGTTCATCTAGAGCTGCAAAGGGCCAGACAAAAATTAAAGACCATAAACCAGGAGTTGGAGACAAGGATTTATGAGAGGACAAAAGAGCTTATAGATGCCAATAAAAAATTAGAAGAAATGAATGTAGCCCTAAAGGTGCTTTTAGAAAAAAAGGAAGAACACAAAGACGATTTTGGGAAGCAAATTGTTTTTAACGTAAGGCAAATAATTGAACCATATTTAGATAAACTTAGACAAACACCCCTTACACGGGAACAGGCGACTATATTAAAGGTAATAGAAAAAAAAATAAAAGAAGTGGTATCCCCCTATGAGAAGGGTTTAAGTCAGAGATATGGTCTTACCCCAGCAGAAATACAGATAGTGGAACTAATTAGAGCAGGAAAACCAACCAAGGAAATAGCAGATATCTTGGGTCTGTCCAAAAGGACAGTAGACACCCATAGACATAATATAAGAAAAAAACTTGGAATCCTCAATAAAAACATAAACTTAGTCACCTACCTTTCCTCCCTTGAAAGGGAATTTAAATAATACTTATATCGCTTACGCATTATATACAAATTTTTCCAGTATTGTGCTTGAATGGATTTTTGTTTAATCCTTGGGTTTATAATAGGAAAAAGATAATTAAAAGGTGTTTTTTGTTTATAACCCATAACCTTATGGAGGCGTGTTATGTCGGTAGATACCACTGTTGATTCCTTTAAAGGTCACAGGTTGGCAGGGTGGCTTGATTGGCTTCAGATGTTAACTGGCCTGACCCTTGTGTGTTTTTTGTTTGCACACATGTTGTTTGTTGGCAGTGTAATTTTTGGTGCCAGGTCCCTTGACTTTGTGGCGGAGCTTTTTGAGAAGACCTATCTTGCCCAGGTGGGTGGTCCTATTTTGTTTTTTCTTTTTTTACTTCATGGTTTCTTAGGTGCCAGGAAAATGCCCTTTAGGACAAAGGAGCAGAAGTTGATTGTGAGACATGCCAAGATGATGCGCCACAGAGACACCTGGTTTTGGGTAATTCAAGCTGTAACTGGGGCCATCTTACTTGTTATTGCTTCCATCCACATGTGGACAATTCTCTCTGACCTTCCAATAACAGCTGCCAAGGGAGCCAGTGAATTAAAAAATGGTCTCTGGCTTATCTTTTACCTCTTGCTTATAGCAGCTGCTGCGCTCCATGGATGTATTGGTCTCTACAGGATTGGAGTTAAGTGGGGAGTGGTTACAAGGGCAAAAAGGATTAACGCACTGAAGTTTATATATTGTTTGATTGGAATTTATGTTGTGGTTGAGTTGTTGATTATGCTTAGATTTTATTTTTTAAAAGTTTAACTAAAAAAAGCTTAAGCGGGGTAAGAAAGATGCAGACCTTTTATACAGATATGTTGTGCATAGGTGGAGGCCTTGCTGGGGAAAGGGTTGCCATTGAGGCAGCTGCAGCAGGGTTTGATTGTATAGTGCTTAGTCTGGTTCCCCCAAGGAGGTCCCATTCATGTGCTGCGCAGGGGGGGATGCAGGCAGCCCTTGGAAACTGTGCAATGGGAGAAGGGGATTCTCCAGATGTCCATTTTGAAGATACAGTGAAGGGATCAGATTGGGGATGTGACCAGGAAGTGGCCAGACTGTTTGTGGATACAGCTCCTATTGTGATGAGAGAGCTTGCTTTTTGGGGGGTTCCTTGGAACAGGGTAGTTCCAGGTCCTGCAGTCTATTTTAAAGGTGGTCAAAAATTTGAGGTCTATGAAAAAGAAGAAAAGGCTGGGCTAATTACTGCAAGGGCCTTTGGTGGCACAGCCAAGTGGAGGACCTGCTATACTGCAGATGGAACAGGTCATTCTGTTTTATACACCATGGACTGTAAAGCAGTAGAACTTGGAGTTAATGTCCACGATAGGGTGGAGGCCTTATCCATTATACACGATGGCGAAAATTGTCTTGGAGTAGTTGCAAGGTGCCTTAGGACAGGAGAGTTGCTGGTATATTTTGCAAAGTCAGTCCTAATTGCAACAGGTGGATATGGACGCATTTATAAGCACACCACCAATGCAGTTATAAATCAGGGAACAGGCCTGATTTTGGCTCTAGATACTGGTATTGTGCCCCTTGGGAATATGGAGGCAGTGCAATTTCATCCTACAGGGATCGTTCCAACAGATATCTTGGTAACAGAAGGATGTAGAGGTGATGGTGGAGTGCTTTTGGATAAAAATGAATACAGGTTTATGCCAGACTATGAGCCTGAAAAGGCAGAGCTTGCATCCAGGGACGTGGTCTCAAGGCGTATGACAGAACATATTAGAAAAGGCTTTGGGGTAAAGAGTCCATATGGAGATCATCTATGGCTTGATATAAGGCACCTTGGGGAGAAACACATCACCACAAAGCTAAGGGAAGTATACGATATCTGCATGAATTTCCTTGGAATTAACCCAATACACCAACTCATTCCTGTAAGGCCCACACAACACTACAGTATGGGTGGTGTTCGAACAAATAAAGATGGTGCTGCATATGGTCTCAAAGGCCTTTTTGCAGCAGGCGAAGCTTCGTGCTGGGACCTCCATGGGTTTAACAGGCTAGGTGGTAATTCACTGGCAGAGACAGTTGTTGCTGGAAAGATAGTGGGAGAAAAGATAGTGGAATTCTTAAAAGGTTATGAAGTGGATATTAAGACATCATATGCAACAGCTGAAGTAAAGAAACAAAAAGAGCGCATTGAAAAGCTAAAGAGATCATCTGGTGGTGAAAATGTCTATAAATTGCGCAATGAGATGCAGGAAATTATGATGGAGAAGGTGGGAATATTCAGAAATGAAAAAGACCTGCAGGAGGCCGTTGACTCACTACAAGACTTGCTTCACAGGAGTAAAAACCTATCACTTGTATCCAGTGGAATTGGGGCAAACCCAGAACTTGCTGAGGCGCTGAGACTTCCAGGGATGATTAAGGTTGCACTTTGTATTGCCTATGGAGCTTTGCAAAGGAAGGAGAGTAGAGGTGCCCACTATAGAGAAGACTATCCATTTAGGAATGATAAAGAGTGGCTGACCAGGACCTTGGCCACCTGGAAAGAGGGTAGTGATCTACCCACTTTAGAGTATGAACCTGCTTCAAAGGTATTCCATCTACCTCCAGGTGATAGGGGTTATGGGGAAGGAAAGGTGATCTCTTCTGATGGGGATGCACCTGGCGATTAGAACTGGGCTCAGCTTGGTAATAAATAAAAAATCACATAAAAGAGAGAGGAGACCATGAGTAGAACACTCCATTTTGAAATATTTCGTTACAACCCAATGGATCCTGATTCAAAGCCCCATATGCAGACATATTATCTAGAAGAAAAGGAAAATTTGACTCTGTTTTTGGCCTTGAATGAGATAAGGGAGACCCAGGATCCATCCCTTCAGTTTGATTTTGTCTGTAGGGCAGCAGTTTGTGGGTCATGTGCAATGGTAATAAATGGACGTCCTGGCCTTGCGTGTAAGACCAAGACAAAGGATTTACCAGACAAGATTACCCTTCATCCACTCCCAGTATTTAAGTTGATTGGAGACCTATCTGTGGACACTGGTACGTGGTTTAGGGGTGTGGCAAAGAAGATAGAAGCCTGGGTGCATACTCAAAAGACATTTGATCCAAATGCACTGGAAGAGAGGATGGATAATGATCTGGCTAACGAGATCTTTGAACTGGACAGGTGTATTGAATGTGGGTGTTGTATTGCAGCGTGTGGAACTGCCAGAATGAGGGAAGATTTTCTGGGTGCTGCAACAATCAACAAAATAGCCAGGTTTTACATTGATCCAAGAGATGAGCGGACTGATGAAGAATATTTTGAAGTAATAGGAACAGATGAGGGAGTCTTTGGATGTATGGGACTTCTTGGTTGTGAAGATGTGTGTCCAAAACAGATTCCACTTCAGGATCAGCTGGGAATAATGAGGAGAAAGATGGCAATTGCATCCTTAGGTGGCAAAGTGGGAAAGCTGTTTTCAGTATTTTCCAAGAAAAAGAAATAGTGGAGATAGTTATGAAAGTTTTCAATGCTAATGAGATTTATTCTAAGATGAAAGAGGTGATTTTGGATGCAGGGTGTAATCTCCCTAAGGATGTGGAAGGCGCCCTGGCTAAGGCATATAAAGAGGAGACCTCAAACTCTGCCAGAGAAATTCTATCCCAGCTTTTAGAGAATGCGAAATTGGCCAGGGAAAGTAGACTTCCCTTATGTCAGGATACTGGTGTTGGTATATTTTTTGTGGAAATAGGAGATGAGGTAAAGATAGAGGGCGAGCACATATCAGACGTATTATCAAGGGCAATGGTGGATGCATACAGGGAAGGATACTTCAGGAAGTCTCTGTGTAATCCATTTACCAGACAGAACACAGGGGATAATACTCCGGCGATGATCCACTATGACCTGGTTAAAGGGGACAGGCTAAAGATTCTATTTATGGCCAAAGGTGGTGGTAGTGAAAACATGTCCAGGTGTACAATGCTGGCCCCTGCTGCTGGATGGGAAGGGATAAAAGAGTTTGTGGTTAAAAGGGTGGCAGAGTCTGGTCCAAATCCATGTCCTCCAATAATAGTTGGGGTTGGGATTGGGGGAACCTTTGACTATGCCCCTATCCTGGCAAAAAAGGCCCTATTCAGGCCAATTGGTGACAGACATCCAGATGAGGACATAGCCAGCAAGGAAGAAGAACTCTTATCTGCTATAAATGATTTAGGTATAGGTCCCATGGGTCTTGGAGGTAAGACAACTGCCCTGGCTGTAAAGATAAATGTCAAGGAGTGTCACATTGCCTCCCTGCCAGTTGCAGTAAATATACAGTGTCATTCTGCAAGGTATAAGGAGGTAATTTTTTAGATGAATACATATAAATTAAAGACCCCTTTAAGTGATGAAGATATTTTAAAATTAAGGACAGGGGACGTTGTTTTGATATCTGGTGTAATTTACACTGCAAGGGATGCAGCCCATAAGAGGCTCATTGAATCAATTGATAAAGGTGAGGAACTACCGTTTCCCATTAAAGGGTCGGTCATTTACTATGTGGGGCCGACCCCTCCCCCCCCTGGAAGGCCAATAGGGTCAGCTGGCCCAACTACCAGTTATAGGATGGATCCATATGCTCCAACCCTATATAAATTGGGACTAAAGGCATCCATTGGAAAGGGAAAGAGATCAGATGAGGTGAAAAAGGCCCTTCAGGAATATAAGGGAGTTTATCTTGGGGCAACAGGTGGTGCTGGTGCACTTTTGTCCCAGAGGATAAAAGAGGCAAGGGTAATTGCGCATGAGGATTTAGGTCCTGAGGCCATAAGAGAGTTGGTGGTAGAAGATTTTCCAACCCTGGTTATAAATGATGCATATGGTGGCGAGTTATATGTAAAACCAAAAATTTGATTATGAGGAGCTTAATTTTCATGGAGAGAAAGAAAAAATTAATAGCAGCAATTTCAGCTGCCATATATATGTATTTAGAACAAGAGGCCATGGCTGCATCTATGATGGCACAGACCCCTGTGTCAGCTCCCAGGCAGCAGATCAACTTTCCAGTTACCAGTCCATGGTCCTTGGCTGGCAGGATGAGTATTATGGAGAGACGTTTTAATTGGCAGTATCGTTTGTGTAAATTTTAATCTAAGGAGTATGTTATGGTAGAAAAGCATGGAGTACTAGAAGCAGGTACCCTGGAAGATAAAGTAGAGGTGAAGAATCCATTAAAGATCCAGGATTTGACCATGAGGGATGGACACCAGTCCCTATTTGCAACCAGGGCCTACCTGGAAGATTTACTGCCCATTGCAGAGGAAATGGACAAAGTGGGCTTTTATTCAATGGAAGTGTGGGGCGGGGCAACATTTGATTCCTGCCACAGGTTTCTAGGAGAGGATCCATGGGAAAGACTAAGACAGTTTAAAAAACACATAAAAAATACACCCCTATCCATGCTCCTTCGTGGCCAAAATCTAGTTGGATATAGAAATTATGCAGATGACGTGGCAGAGGCATTTGTGGAGAGGTGTTGTGTCAATGGAATTGATATATTCAGGGTCTTTGATGCATTAAATGATTTTAGAAATTTCAAAACCGCAGTAAAAGTAATTAAGGCAAATAAGAAACATTTTCAAGGGAGTATTTGCTACTCTCTAACCGAGCAAAGAATGGGTGGACCTGTATACAACCTTCAGTATTATCTGGATAAGGCCAAGGAATTGGAAGATATGGGGGCTGATACCATATGCATCAAGGATATGGCTGGTCTTATGGCCCCTTATGATGCATATGTGCTGATCAAGGCATTAAAAGAAACCGTTAAAGTCCCAATTCATCTCCACAGTCATTTCACATCGGGAATGGCTGACATGACTATGTTAAAGGCCATTGAAGCAGGGGTAGACATTATTGATACATGTCTTTCCCCATGGGCTTACAGGACATCTCATCCAGCCAGTGAGCCCATTGTTGTTGCACTCAAAGGAACAAACAGGGACACTGGCCTTGATTTAAAACAACTTATTAAATGTGCAAAACATTTTGAACAGATAACACCTAAATACAGACATCTTTTAGATGACAGGATCTCTGTAATAGATGTGAATGTACTTCTACATCAAACACCAGGTGGTATGCTATCAAATCTTGTAAATCAGTTAAGGGAAATGGATGCAATTGATAAATTGGAAGATGTATTTAAAGAACTACCAAGGGTAAGAAAAGAACTTGGACAGGTGCCTTTAGTTACTCCAACCTCACAGATAGTTGGAACACAAACTGTGAACAATGTTCTCTTTGATACACCTGATGAGAGATATAAGATGATAACAGCCCAGGTCAAGGATTTATGTTTTGGTCTATATGGTAAAACCCCAGCTCCAATAGACCGTGAAGTACAGAAAAAGGCACTTAAAGGGTATCCAAGGGGAGAAAAGCCATTTACTGGTCGTCCTGCAGACATCTTAGAGCCTGAGCTTGAAAAGGCCAAAAAGGAGATTGGTGACCTTGCCAAGGATATAGATGATCTCCTCATCTATGCCTTGTATCCTGTTACTGGCAAGAAGTTTCTAAGGATTAAATATGGACTGGATGAGATGCCTGAAGAGATGAAGCCAAAGACAATGGAAGATGTAAAGAGAGAGCAGGAACTCATTGAAAAGGCCAAAAAAGGGCTTTTAGTTGAAAAGGTAGAAAAAGAAACACCAGAGAAGAGTGCAAATGTGAGAACATTTAATGTATTTGTGGATGATGAATATTTTAAAGTTGAAGTGGATTCTTTAGATGGCCAACCAATGATTACTCAGATGGCACCTATGCCCGGTTATGTACCACCTGCTCATCAGCCACAGCCACCAGCACCACCAACTCCTCCAAAGGCTGAAAAAGCAGCACCAGCACCTAAAAAAGAAGAGGCAAAGGAAGAGAAAAAAACATCTGGCCCGATTTCAGGCACTCCAGTAGAGGCACCTATGCCTGGTATTATAATCAGGTTAGAAAAAAATGTAGGTGATCAGGTAAATGAAGGGGATGTACTACTTATTTTAGAAGCAATGAAGATGGAAAACTCTATTACATCCCCCACATCTGGAGAGGTCAAGGAGATCAGGGTAAAAGAAGGTGAAAATGTGTCCAAGGGTCAGGTCCTTGTGGTGGTTGGTTAAATGCAGGATACGGAACTTTGAACATTAAAAGATGTGTGTATGTGTGGGTGTATGTGAAAGTTACAGACACATACACAGATCAATAAAAAGAGGAGTCATTTATGCATAAGAGGAAAAAAATCTCAATAATTGGCGGTGGAAATGTGGGTGCAACTGCAGCCCATTGGGCCGCCAGCAAGGAGCTAGGTGATATATGTTTAGTGGATATAGTAGAGGGGATGCCACAGGGCAAAGGCCTTGATCTTAGAGAGGCATCTCCAATTGAAGGATTTGATTCAAATATCATTGGAACAAATGACTATCGTGA
The DNA here is from genome assembly GCF_054654515.1 of Desulfothermus okinawensis JCM 13304. Classification (NCBI taxonomy): domain Bacteria; kingdom Pseudomonadati; phylum Thermodesulfobacteriota; class Desulfovibrionia; order Desulfovibrionales; family Desulfothermaceae; genus Desulfothermus; species Desulfothermus okinawensis. The sequence continues at coordinate 32,847 of NZ_BAAIEW010000010.1, forward strand.
CACAGCAGATTCAGATGTGGTGATTATAACAGCTGGGCTTGCAAGAAAGCCTGGTATGAGCCGTGATGATTTGCTGGCAAAAAATACAGAAATTGTAAAAGGGGTCACAGAACAGGTTGCAAAATACTCACCTAATGCAATCTTGATTGTGGTGTCAAATCCTTTAGATGCAATGGTATATGTTGCCCATAAGGTGAGTGGATTTCCCACAAATAGGGTGGTAGGAATGGCTGGTATCCTTGATTCAGCTAGGTTTAGGACATTTATTGCAATGGAGTTAGATGTCTCAGTTGAAGATGTTACTGCCTTTGTGCTGGGTGGACATGGAGATCAAATGGTTCCTTTGCCAAGATACTCTACAGTTGCCGGTATTCCAATAACAAAGCTGCTTCCAAAGGAAAAGATAGATGCAATGGTAGATAGGACAAGAAAGGGTGGAGGAGAGATAGTTGCGCTGCTCAAGACTGGATCTGCATTTTTTGCTCCATCTGCTGCAGCAGTACAAATGGCTGAGTCCATATTAAAGGACAAAAAACGCATTCTCCCCTGTGCTGCATATTGCGACAAAGAGTACAATGTAGGAGGCTATTTTGTAGGTGTACCTGTAAAACTTGGAGGAAACGGGGTTGAAGAAGTAATAGAGATTGAACTTTTACCAGAAGAGGCAGAGGCCTTTCAGAAATCTGTTGATGCAGTAAAAAATTTGGTATCTAAAATAAATATATAGTGGAATGAACAAAAGGGCCCATATTATATGGGCCTTAAAAATTTTTAGTGGGGGCTTTTTATGGGGGAGAAAAAAGTTTACAGGGTGTTAATTGGTAAGCCAGGGCTCGATGGCCACGATAGGGGGGCAAAGTGTATAGCCAGGGCCCTTAGGGATAGTGGATTTGAGGTAGTATATACAGGAATTAGACGGACACCTGAAGAAATAGCTATGGCAGCTATTCAGGAAGACGTGGATGTTGTTGGACTCTCATCCCTGTCAGGTGCTCATATGGAGCTTTTTTCAGAAGTAGTGGAGGCATTAAAAAAGCATGGGGCCTCAGATATTCCAGTAATCGGTGGTGGTATAATTCCAGAGGAAGATATTGAGGAACTGAAACAAAAGGGAATAAAGAAGGTCTTTACTCCAGGTACTCCAATGGAAGAGATAATTAAAACTTTTAAAGAGTTGTGTGAAAATAAATGAATATAGACGAAATAATCCAAGGAATTAAAGATAGGTCGCCACGTGCCATTGCCCGTGCCATCACCATGGTGGAAAATGGAGATGTGTCTGTTGATGAGCTACTTTCTTCCCTTGACAAAGAAGCTATAGAAAACACCATGGTTTTTGGGATAACCGGTCCTCCTGGAGCTGGGAAATCTACTTTAACTGGAAAGATGGTTGGATACTGCAGAAAACTCGGGAAACGGGTAGGTGTTATAGCAGTTGACCCTTCTTCTCCAATATCAGGTGGCGCAATCCATGGGGACAGGATAAGGATGATGGAACACTCCCTTGATACAGATGTTGTGATACGGTCCATGGCTACCCGCGGAAGATTGGGGGGACTCTGTGCATCTGCTGGGGCTGTGTGTAGAATACTTGCCTCCAGTGGGTGTAATCCCATAATTATTGAGACTGTTGGAGTGGGTCAGTCAGAGATAGATATTGTGAAGATTGCAGATGTGACAGCCCTTGTGTCTGCACCAGGTCTTGGGGATGATATCCAGGCCTTAAAGGCAGGACTCATGGAAGTTGCTGATGTTATGGTGGTGAACAAGGCAGATAAACCAGAGGCACAGATGCTGGCAGTTGAATTAAATGAAATTGCCAGGGAAAAGGGGACTGAAGTGATACTAACAATTGCCTCTGAAGGCAAGGGAGTGGATGAGCTGTACCATGCAATGGAAAGGATATATAGAGAGAATGAGAAAAAGGGACTCAAGCAGAGAAAGCGGATAGAATACAGGAAAAAGGAGATCACTGACTGGGTTATAGAGATGATAAGAAGAGATATAGAGAAAAAAATAGATGAAGTGGATACAGATTTAGACAAGGATCCAAGGGTGGTTGCGTCCCTTGTGTCAGCTAAAATTAAACAAATACTTCAAGGTTAAAGTGGTGTTAGGAAAATTATAAATAAATTTAAGTTCAATGCTTAACCTGATTATAACCCATTGTAAAAATTTTGAACCTTCAACATTGAACTTTGAACATAAATAAGGGGTGGGACATGTCAAAACATCCAAAATATAAGGAATGGGAAGAAAAGGTTTTATCAAAGGTCCTTGCCAGGTTCCCTGAGAGAAAAAAGGAATTTAAGACTGTAGGGGGACTTGAGCTTCCTCGCCTTGCCCTTCCCAGGGAAATAGATGATGAATACTTAGAAAAACTGGGATTCCCTGGACAGTATCCGTATACCAGGGGGGTTCAGCCAACAATGTATCGGTCCAGATTATGGACCATGAGACAATATGCAGGCTTTGCCACTGCCAAAGAGACCAATGAAAGGTACAGATATCTACTTGAGCAGGGGCAGACAGGTCTTTCTGTTGCCTTTGATCTACCCACCCAGATTGGATATGACTCTGATCATCCAATGAGCAAGGGAGAGGTTGGAAAGGTTGGAGTTGCAATAGATTCTCTGGCTGATATGGAAATTTTGTTTGATAAGATCCCTCTGGATAAGGTTTCAACTTCCATGACCATAAATTCTCCAGCCTCTGTGTTACTTGCAATGTATGTTGCAGTTGGAGAAAAACAGGGAGTTCCAAGGGAAAAGCTAAGGGGAACAATTCAAAACGACATTTTAAAGGAATATGTGGCAAGGGGTACGTATATATTTCCTCCAAGGCCATCTCTCAGGATTATTACAAATATATTTGAATGGTGTAGTAAAAACACACCTCTTTTCAATACAATTTCAATTTCAGGATATCACATAAGGGAGGCTGGTTCAACAGCCGTGCAGGAAGTGGCATTCACCCTGGCCAATGGGTGTACATACGTTAAAACCGCCATTGATGCTGGATTAGATGTAAATGTATTTGGAAAGAGGCTTTCCTTTTTCTTTAATGCCACAACGGATTTAGTTGAAGAGGTGGCGAAATTTAGGGCAGCAAGGCGCATGTGGGCGAAGATCATGAAAGAGCGCTTTGGTGCCACAGATCCAAAGGCCTGCATGCTTAGATTCCACACTCAAACCGCAGGACATACCCTAACAGCCCAGCAAATTGACAACAATGTCGTGAGGGTAGCCCTGCAGGCCCTGGCAGCAGTGCTTGGTGGGACCCAGTCCCTACACACAAATTCAAAGGATGAGGCCCTGACCCTGCCAACAGAAGACTCTGTTAGGACTGCGCTCAGGACCCAACAGATAATTGCCTATGAATCTGGTGTTGCAAATTCAATAGATGTTTTAGGAGGCTCATACCTGGTGGAACAATTAACAGACAAAATAGAAGAAGAGGCCTTTTCACTCATGCAGAAGATTGATGACATGGGTGGTGTTATAGCTGCAATTGAGGCTGGATTTATTCAGAGACAGATAGAGGATTCTGCATATGAATATCAAAAACAGATTGAGACCAAAGATAGGATTGTGGTTGGTGTAAATGAATTTCAGTCCAAGGAAAGTGTAAAGGTTCCAATACTCAAAATAGACAAGACAGTTGAACAAAAGCAGGTTGATAGGGTTAAAAAGGTCAGAGAACAAAGGGATAATTCAAAGGTGGAAGCCTGCTTAAAGAGATTAGAAGATGCTGCCAGGGGAGATGAAAATCTAATGGATCCAATACTTGATGCAGTTAAAGAATATGCCACAATCGGTGAAATTTGTGGGGTTTTAAGGGAAGTCTTTGGAGAATATAGGGATTAGTGAAAATAAAATATTTATTTAAAATAACTAAACAAAAGGAGTCCATATGGCCCTGACCACAGAAGAAAAGATCAAAAAATTAAAGGAGCTTGAGAAGGAAGTTGTGAAAATGGGGGGAGAGGAGGCCATAAAAAAGCATAAGGAAAAGGGGAAACTTACAGCAAGAGAGAGATTGGAACTCTTATTTGATGCTGGTACTTTTCAGGAAGTTGATATGTTTGTTAAGCATAGATGTACGTATTTTGGCATGGAGAAGGTAAATATACCAGCAGATGGGGTGGTTACTGGTTTTGGACTGGTAAATGGGAGACCAGTTTGTGCCTATTCCCAGGATTTTACATCTAGAGCAGGAAGTTTAGGTGAGATGCATGCCAAAAAGATCTGTAAAGTTATGGACCTTGCAATGAAAGTGGGTGTTCCTGTTATTGGCTTTAATGATTCAGGTGGTGCAAGAATTCAGGAAGGTGTTGATGCCTTGTCTGGTTATGGCCAGATATTTTTTAGAAATGCCAATGCATCAGGTGTAATACCCCAGATCTCAGCAATAATGGGTACCACTGCTGGTGGAGCTGTTTATTCCCCTGCAATGACTGATTTTATTTTTATGGTGAAAAAGACCTCTTTTATGTTCATAACAGGTCCCCAGGTGATTAAGTCTGTTACAGGTGAAGAAGTGAGTTTTGAAGACCTTGGTGGTGCAATGGTACACAATGAAAAAAGTGGTGTTGCACATTTTGCATGTGAATCTGATGAAGATGCAATAATGAAAATTAAGAAGCTCCTATCATATTTGCCCTTAAACAATATGGAAGATCCCCCATATGAGGAGCCAACAGATGTGGTAAATAGGGAGGCACCTGAACTGGATAAAATTATACCTGACAATCCAAATCAGCCATATGATATAAAAGAGGTTATATCTGCAATTGTGGACAATGGTGAATTTTTTGAGCCACATGAGTATTATGCCCCCAATATGGTGGTATGTTTTGCTAGGTTAAATGGACACCCAATTGGAATTATTGCAAACCAACCAAAGGTGTATGCTGGATGTTTGGATATTAATGCATCAGACAAAGCCACCAGATTTATAAGGTTTTGCGATGCCTTTAATATTCCAATGTTAACCATAGCAGATGTTCCAGGATATCTTCCTGGCACAGATCAGGAATGGGGCGGTATAATTAGACATGGAGCAAAGCTCCTCTGGTGTTATTCAGAGGCAACTGTGCCCAAGATGTTGCTTATTACAAGAAAGTCCTACGGTGGTGCATACCTTGCCATGTGTTCCAAAGACCTTGGAGCTGATTTGGTATATGCATGGCCCACGGCAGAGATTGCAGTAATGGGTGCTGCTGGTGCTGCCAATATTATATATAGAAAGGAGATTAAGGCAGCAGAAAATCCAGAGGAAAAGAGAAAGGAAAAGATTGCAGAATATGAAGAAGTGTTTGCAAATCCCTATAGGGCAGCTGAAAGGGGATATATTGATGCAGTGATTCAACCAAGACTCACAAGACCAAAACTCATTGCTGCACTGGAGCTTTTAAAGACCAAGAGAGAGGCAAGGGCACCTAAGAAGCATGGCAATATACCAATGTAAAATTAGAGGAGATTAAAATATGTTACAAAAGATAGACCATATAGGTATAGCTGTAAAATCCTTGGATGATGCAGTAAAGTTTTATGAAAATGCACTTGGACTAAAATGTGAAAAAATTGAGGAAGTTCCCACCCAAAAGGTAAAAACCGCTTTTTTTGATATAGGAGGTGTACACTTAGAACTTTTAGAACCAACTGCAGAAGATAGCCCCATTGCCAGGTTCTTGCAGAGAAATGGAGAAGGAGTGCACCATATTGCCTATTTTAGTGATGATATTGTGGCACAGCTATCAAAGGCAAAGGAAGCAGGGTGTAAGCTTATTAATGAAGAACCTGTTCCTGGTGCAGGAGGAAAGAAAGTGGCATTTCTCCATCCAAAGTCAACACATGGGGTATTAACTGAGTTTTGTTCAAAGTAATGTTATGATTTTATAATAAAAATGAAGATTTATATGGATTGTTGCTGTTATAACAGGCCTTTTGATGACCAGAATGATCCCATTATATATCTTGAGTCAGAAGCTATAAAGGTGATCCTTTCTTTGTGCGAAAAAGGAGTTTATACCCTGGTGATTAGCGATGTTTTAATCTTTGAAGTAGAGAAGACGCCAGATATTTTGAGAAGGGAAAGGTTAAAGGCTATACTGGAAAACATAGAGAAACAAATTATAGGAGTGGATTCAACATTAGAAGAAAGGGCAAAATGTTTTGAAAAATTGGGATTAGGTGCTTTTGATGCTCTTCATCTAGCATGTGCTGAGAAAGGGGCCGATATACTTCTTACAGTGGATAGAAAGTTTTTAAAGAAGTCATCAAACATAGCAGATTTACAGATAAAAGTTGTAAGTCCGTTAGAATGGTTGAAAGGATTGTATTATGGAAAAATTGACCAGTTATAAGACATCCATAGAACTTCACAAAGAAGGATGTAGGATATTGGCTGAACAATTGGGAGTGGTGAATTTTATAAGATTTATTCAGGATTTTGAGAGGGGAGAAGGTGACTATACAAAAGATAGACGTGTGTGGCAGAGTAGGTATAGGGTAGAAGATATAATAAAAGAGATAAAGAAAACATAACAAACCAAGGTGTATGGTCATGAAAATACATGAGTATCAGGCAAAGGAAATATTTAGAAAATACAACATCCCTGTTCCCAGGGGTAGGGTTGCCCATACAAAAGAAGAAGTTATACAGGTGGCAAAGGAACTTGGGAGTCTTCCTGTTGTCATAAAGGCCCAGGTCCATGCTGGTGGGAGGGGAAAGGCAGGGGGCGTTAAGCTTGCTGGTTCCCAAGATGAAGTGGCCCAGATAGCAGATTCAATGCTTGGTATGTTGCTTGTCACCCACCAGACTGGGGAAAAAGGCAAGGTAGTTAGAAAGGTGCTTGTAGAGGAAGGGCTAAATATTGATAAAGAGTACTATATGGCAGTTGTAATGGATCGCTCCACTGAAAAGGTAGTTATAATGGCAAGTGAAGCCGGGGGAATGGATATAGAAGAAGTTGCTGAGAAGACGCCAGAGAAGATAATTAAGGTGTTTATTAATCCCCTTGTGGGGGTCATGGGACACAATTTAAGAAACATAGTTTATGGGCTTAATGTGGATAAAGAGTTGCAAAAACCCCTTATGGCAATTGCTAACTCCCTTTACAATATCTTTATTCAACTTGATTGTTCCCTTGTAGAGATAAATCCCCTGGTGTTAACAAAAGAAGGTCAGTGGATAGCCTTGGATGCAAAGATAAATTTTGACGACAATGGACTTTTCAGGCATAAGGATATAATGGAGTTGCGAGATATTGAAGAAGAAGATCCCCTGGAGGTGGAGGCATCAAAATATGGCCTGAATTACATAAAGCTAGATGGAAATGTGGGTAATATTGTAAATGGTGCTGGTCTTGCCATGGCAACAATGGATTTAATTAAAAGGGCTGGTGCTGAACCGGCTAATTTTTTGGATGTTGGTGGTGGAGCAAATGCTGAGATGGTAGAGAATGGATTTAAGATCCTGCTTAGTGATGAGAATGTACGTGCCATATTAATTAATATATTTGGTGGTATTTTGAGGTGTGATGTGCTTGCTGAAGGTGTTGTGGCTGCAGCCAAAAAGGTTGGGGTGCATGTGCCTGTGGTGGTTAGAATGGAAGGTACCAATGCAGAAAGGGGAAGAGAGATCTTGCTTGGTTCTGGACTTAATCTTAAGACCGCCAGGGATTTAAAAGAGGCGGCAAAGATGATTGCAGAGTTAGTATAAGGAGTAGCCTATGAGTATATTTGTAAACAAAGACACAAGGGTGGTTGTTCAAGGTATAACTGGCAAGGAAGGTAGTTTTCACGCAAGACAGTGTATAAGTTATGGGACCAAAGTGGTGGCAGGTGTGACTCCAGGTAAGGGCGGAATGAAGATGGATGATGTGCCTGTTTTTAATACTGTTATTGAGGCAAAAGAGAAGAGTGGGGCAAATTGTTCTTTGATATTTGTTCCCCCTGCATTTGCAGCAGATGCCATTTTAGAGGCAATTGATGCTGGTATGGAAGTAATTGTAGCTATAACAGAAGGTATTCCAGCCCTGGATATGCTTAAGGTGAAAAATTATCTAAAGGGTAAAGATTGTAGATTAATTGGGCCAAATTGTCCGGGAATTATAACTCCTGGTGAGTGTAAAGTTGGCATAATGCCAGGTCATATCCACAAACCAGGTGGTCCCATAGGGGTGGTTTCCAGATCTGGAACACTTACATATGAGGTGGTGTATCAGCTCACCCAAATGGGGATTGGCCAGACAACCTGCCTTGGTATTGGAGGGGATCCAATAATTGGCACAAACTTTCTAGACGCATTAGCGGCTTTTGAGGAAGATGATGATACCAAAGGTGTGGTTATGGTAGGAGAGATTGGGGGAGACGCAGAAGAGAGGGCTGCAGAGTTTGTAAAGAACAATATGACTAAACCAGTTGTGGGATTTATAGCTGGTTTAACAGCACCTCCAGGCAGGAGAATGGGACACGCAGGCGCAATAATCAGCGGGAATAAGGGAACAGCAAAGGCAAAGATCGCTGCCCTAAAAGATGCGGGTATTGCTGTTTGCGAGGACCTTGGGTCCTTTGGTGAATTTGCCAAGGAGGTGTTTGGTCTATAAATTTTGTATTAAGGTACTTTAATTGTTTTTTGAACCTTATTTAAAGGAGGGGAAGATGGGTAAGCTTTTTTTGAGGGATTACAAAAAGATGTGGGAGTACGCAAAGAATGATCCCGAAGGATTTTGGAATGAGGCTGCTGTATGGTGTATGAACAATATTCACTGGTTTAAACCCTGGGAAAAGACCTTTGATTGGGATTATCCCACATTCAAGTGGTTTGTGGGTGGAACCACCAACATCTGTTACAACTGTCTGGATTACAAAATCCTAAAAGGGCTTGGGGATAAACCTGCCTTTATTGAGATCAGTGGTGAGAGGGGCGAAGAGAGGACATTAACCTATAGGGAAGTTTTGACGTTAGTGGAAAAGTACGCAGCTTCCCTAAGGGGTCTTGGGGTTGAAAAGGGCGATAGGGTAATGCTCTATATGCCCATGTCTGCTGATGCTGCAGCTGTTATGCTTGCCTGTGCCAGGATTGGTGCCATCCATGTTGCAGTATTTGCTGGCTTTTCCTCAAAGGCAATTGCAGATAGGATTGATTTAACAAAACCAAAGGTTGCAATTATCCAGGATATAGGCTCTAGGGCTGGGAAAATGGTGTCCCTAAAGGATATGTTTGATAAGGGCCTTGAGATGGCAGATTATAAGGTTGGTACAGTGGCGGTGTTTTCCAGGGAAGGATACAAGGTAGGTGAATATTCTGTTAACATGGAAAAGGGAAGGGATATTACCTGGGATGAGTTTTTAAACGCTGGAGAAGGGCAAGATGGTGGATATGTAGAGCTTGAAGCCAACGAACCACTGTTCATCCTCCCAACATCAGGAACCACAAAAAAACCAAAACCAACTGTGCAGAGACATGGTGGGTATCAGATTTATATATACTGTATGGGTCAGTGGATATATGGAAGAAAACCTGAAGATATGTGGTTCTGTACATCAGACATAGGATGGATAGTTGGACACAGCTACAATGTGTATGAGCCACTTTTAGGCGGGTGCACATCTATCCTCTATGAAGGTACTCCTAATTATCCAGAAAAGGATATGTGGTGGGCAATTATTGAAAAACACAAGGCAACTGGATGGTGGATTTCCCCAACAGGTGCAAGGGCACTTCTCATGCTTGGAATTGAACAGGCAGAAAAACACGACCTATCTTCCTTAGAAAGGGTATTTAGTGCAGGGGAAGTTCTAAATCCACCTGTATGGGAATGGCTGCAGAAAAAGGTCTTCAAAGATAGAATACCTGTAATCGACCATATGTGGCAAACAGAATCATCTGGACCACTATTTGCAAATCCCTATGGACTTGAGCTCTTTCCAATCAAACCAGGATCCGCAACATATCCTGTTCCTGGTATTGTACCAGAGGTTGTTGATGAACTAACAGGAAGGTCTCTTTTGCCTGGTGAAAAGGGAACAATGATAATTAAAAGACCTTGGCCAGGTCTAACAGCAACACTTTATGAGAATCCTGAACAATATAGGGAAGAATACTGGGAAAACACTTTGGCTACAACGGGTGCTTATTATTGTGGTGATGCAGCAACAATAGATGAAGATGGATATGTCTGGTTCTCTGGTCGTGCAGATGAGGTAATAAAGATATCAGACCATAGAATAGGAACAATAGAGGTTGAAAGCGCACTTGTAAATCATCCAGCAGTTGGTGAGGCAGCTGTAGTTGGTGTTCCCGATGAGCTAAGGGGTCAAATATGCCTTGGACTTGTGGTTCTAAAATCTGGATATGAGCCGTCAGAGGAACTGGAAAAAGAACTAATTAGTTATGTGAGAAACGCACTGGGTCCAATTGTTGTATTTAAGGGAATTGAATTTGTTGAGATGCTTCCAAAGACAAGAAGTGGTAAGATCATGAGAAGGGTACTTAAAAAGGTGTGGAGCAATGAAGATATAGGTGATATCTCCACAATAGAAGAAGAGGCATCTGTGGAAGAGGTAAAAGAGGCTCTGTCTAAATTAGGTAAATAATGAAATTTAGGGCTGGCGTTATGCCAGCCCTAAATGACACAATTTTAATGTGCATTGACTATTGTCAATTTATATTAAAATTGTGTTGACAAAAAACAGATATTTGATGTAATGTTTTATCAACTATAAAATATAAAATGGAGAACTGTAATGAGCAAATTTATTCAAAGATTAGAATTAAATAGGCAAGATGTTTATAAAGATGCAAAAATAGCAGAATATGGCAAGAGGGAAGTTGATTTTAAAGGGATGGGAAAGGTCAAGAAAAAATTGAGACATAAAGCAAGAGAGGTTGTTTGTGTTGAGGCATGCAGGACACCCTTTGGAAGATTTGGTGGAAAATTAAAACAATATGATGCCCCTCAGTTAGGTGCATTGGCAATAAAGGAAGTTTTGAGGAGAGTATCAGAAAAGGTAAAAGCAGAAGACATTGATTATGTGGTATTGGGACAGGTTGTTCCTGCAGGTTGTGGTCAGGTCCCTGCCAGGCAGGCAGCAATTTTAGGTGGTCTTCCTGAATATGTGCCTGCTATTTCAATAAACAAGGTCTGTTCTTCAGGGATCAAGGCAATTGATTTAGGTGTGCAGTTAATTCAAACAGGTCGTGCTGAGATAGTAATTGCTGGTGGAATGGAATCCATGTCAAATTGTCCATTTGCTCTAAGGGGTATGAGGTGGGGGCAGAGAATGGCCCTTCCAAATTCAGATGCTTTAGACCTTATGGTCTATGATGGTTTGTGGGATCCATTTTATAATAGGCACATGGCCATTCATGGTTCTGAGACAAGTGATGAATTTGGATTTACCAGACAGGATAATGATGAGTGGGCCTATCGTTCCCAGATGACTGCAAAAAGTGCAATGGAAGAGGGTAGGCTTGATGACGAGCTGTTTGGTGTGGAAGTTAAGGTTGGAAAAAATTTAGAGGTATTTGATACAGATGAGCAGCCAAGGCCAAATACTACCCTGGAGACCCTGGCAAAGTTGCCCCCAGTATTTAACCACAAAAGCACAGTAACTGGCGAGCCTGGTTCAATTACAGCAGGTAATGCCCCTGGAATAAATGATGGGGCAGGTGTTTGTATGTTAATGAGCAGGGAGATGGCAGAAGAGCTGGGATTTAAGATACTCTTTACCATATTGGATTATGCAGAGGTTTCTCAAGCAACCAAGGACATTGCCCTTGTCCCTGGGTTGTCCATTAAAAAGGTTTTGGATCAAAATGATATGGACATTAAAGATATTGATTTAATAGAGATAAATGAGGCCTTTGCAGCGGTCACACTTATTAGTGGAAGGAAGGTACTTGGTTTATCCAAAGAAGAGATGGACAAAAAGGTAAATGTAAATGGAGGTGCCATTGCCTACGGCCATCCAATTGGTGCAACAGGGGCAAGGATAGCCATGACCCTTGCATATGAACTTAGAAGAAGGGGAGGGGGAATTGGTGTTTGTGGTATTTGCTCTGGTCTTGCCCAGGGAGATGCAATGTTAATTAAAGTGGATGGTTAATTTTTGAAAATAAAATTTTTTATGGAGGTTATTTATGGATATAAAAAAAGTAATGGTAATTGGTGCAGGTCAAATGGGTAATGGCATAGCACAGGTAGCTGCTCAGGCTGGATATGACGTTGTTTTAAATGATATAACAATGGAGCTAGCTGAAAAGGGACTGAATAATATAAAGAAGATTTTGAGCAAAAATGTCTCCAAGGGAAAGATAAGTGAGGAGGAAAAAGAAAGTATTTTATCTCGTATTACCCTGTCAGATAATCTAGATCCTGCCAGGGAATGCGACCTCATTATTGAAGCAGTTGTGGAGAACATGGATATTAAAGCCAAAGTGTTTTCAGAACTAGACAAACTTGCACCATCTCATGCAATTTTGGCAACAAACACTTCTTCTTTACCAATTACCCAGATAGGTGCATGTACAAATAGGCCTGAAAAGGTAATTGGAATGCATTTTATGAATCCTGTTCCAGTTATGAAGTTGGTAGAGGTGATAAATGGATTAGAGACAGCCCCAGAAGTTACAGAGACCATTAAACAGGTGTCTGAGAAAATGGGCAAGGTCCCAGTTGAGTGTAGAGATGTGCCTGGCTTTGTATCAAATAGGGTGCTCATGGTGATGATAAATGAGGCAATATGGGAGCTTTATGAAGGTGTTGCAACAAAAGAGGGCATAGACAATATTATGAAATTGGGTATGAATCACCCAATGGGACCACTTGCCTTGGCTGATTTAATTGGTCTTGATACTGTTTTGGCAATATTAAATGTACTTGTGGAAGGTTATGGGGATCCAAAATACAGGCCATGTCCCCTCTTAAAATCATATGTTGCAGCTGGTAGATTGGGTAGAAAGACTGGTAAGGGATTTTACGATTACAATTAGAAATTTTTTGTTTTTATCTACTATTTTTTAGATAAAAATTTGAGGGGTGATCCTTATGTTAAAATATTTTGCACAGGAGCTTTTAGATAAATGCTCTTCTCTGAGAAAAAAATGGGAAGATGAAGTAAAAAAATTAATTGAAAAAAAGCCTGAGAGAATGCAGAGGTTTTCAACTGTTTCTGACCATGAGATAAAGAGGCTTTATACACCTGAAGATATAAAAGACTTGGACTTTGAAAAGGATATTGGTTTCCCTGGCCAGTATCCCTATACCAGGGGAATCCATCATACTGGATATAGGGGCAGGGTTTGGACCTATAGGATGTTTTCAGGACTTGGAACAGCCAAGGACACCAATGAGAGATGGCACCTCCTTTTAAAAGAAGGACAAACTGGACTCAGTACTGCCTTTGATTTCCCAACCCTTATGGGATATGATTCTGATAGTCCTAGGTCTGCTGGAGAAATAGGAAAGGTTGGTGTAGCAATTGATACTTTAGAAGATTTTTTAGTACTGGTAGATGGTATTCCCCTAGGGGAAGTGACCACATCTATGACCATCAATCCACCTGCCACGGTTATGTGGTCCATGTACATTGCATGTGCCAAAAAACAGGGAGTACCCATAGAGAAAATAGGCGGTACCATACAAAATGATATGTTAAAGGAGTTTATTGCCCAGAAGACCTTTATGCTTCCACCTGAACCATCTATGAAGCTAATTAGTGATACTGTTGAATTTGGGACAAAGTATGTGCCTAGGTGGAACACAATTTCTATCTCAGGCTATCATATTAGAGAAGCAGGTTCTACTGCTGTCCAGGAACTTGCCTTTACTTTGAGGGATGGAATGGAATATGTGGAACATGTTATGAAGACTAAAAAGCTGGAGCCAGATGAATTTGCCCCAAGGCTTTCATTTTTCTTTAACTCCCACATAGATTTTTTTGAAGAGATCTGCAAGATGAGGGCTGCAAGGAAGATCTGGGCACACGTTATGAGGTACAGGTATAAGGCAAAGAATCCAAGGTCCTGGTGGATGAGATTCCATACACAGACAGCGGGATGTTCTTTAACTGCACAACAGCCATATAACAATGTTGTGAGGACGGCTGTAGAGGCCCTGGCGGCGGTACTTGGTGGGACCCAGTCCCTACACACAAATTCTCTAGATGAGGTATATTGTTTGCCAACTGAACATGCAGTACAGATAGCCCTCAGGACCCAACAGATAATTGCTGAAGAGACAGGTGTTGCAAATACCATTGATCCTCTGGCAGGTTCTTATTTTGTGGAAAAATTAACCAAAGAGATGGAAGAGGCTGCCTGGGAATATATTGAGAAAATAGACAATATGGGTGGAATGCTGGCTGCTATTGACCAGGGATATCCTCAAATGGAGATTGCAAATGCAGCGTATAAGTTTCAGCAACAGGTAGAAAATGGTGAAAAGGTAATTGTTGGTGTAAATAAATATGTCACAGAGGAACTCCAAAAGATACCAATCCTGGAGATCGATGAAAGGGTTGAGAAGGAGCAACTTAAGAGATTGGAAGAAGTTAAGAGGAGAAGGGATAATAAGGCGGTGAAAAAGGCATTGGATAACTTGAGAAATGCCTGTAAAAAAGCTGAGAATGTAATGCCTTATTGTATTGAGGCTGTGGAGGCCTTGGCTACAGAACAGGAGATATGTGACGTATACCGTGAAGTATATGGAGTGTATAGGGATCCTGGATATTTTTAAAAGTTTCAAGGAGAGTAGGTAGGATGGCAAAAAGAAAATTGCGTATAATGGTAGCAAAGCCAGGATTGGATGGACATGATAGGGGGGCTAGGATCCTGGCAAGGTTTTTTAGGGATTCTGGGTATGAGGTGATTTATACTGGGTGTCACCAGACGCCTGAACAGATTGTAGAAGCGGCAATTCAAGAGGATGTAGATCTAATTGGGCTTAGCTGTTTATCAGGGGCTCATAAAAAGCTTTTTCCAGAAGTTGTTGATTTGCTTAAGGAAAAAGGAGCTGATGATATTGTTGTGATAGGTGGTGGCATTATACCTGAACAGGATTTTCAATACTTATATGATCATGGAATTAAGGCGGTTTTTACTCCAGGAACTCCACTAGAGGATATAAAAAAGTGGATAGATGAAAATGTAAAAGTAAAGGAAGATCTCCTGTAATTTAAACGTGAAAAAGCGTGAAAATGGATAATTGGAAGGTAAATATATGGATCAGCAGAAGCTAGAGGAAATTTTAAATCGTATAAGAAAGGGGGATGTGAGGGTAGTCTCTCGGCTCATTAGAAATTTAGAGGATAGGATTCCAGAGGCCAAAGAGGTCATTAAATACATATATCCTTATACAGGTAAGGCGCGTGTAATTGGCATCACAGGGGCCCCGGGAGCAGGTAAGTCTACAATTACAGATTTTTTGATAAGCTCATACAGAAAACAAGAAAAAAGTGTAGGGGTTTTGGCAGTTGATCCAACTTCTCCATTTACAGGTGGAGCACTTTTAGGTGATCGGGTGAGGATGCAAAATCATGCTGGGGATAAGGGTGTATTCATCAGGAGTTTGGCTACAAGGGGAGCCTTAGGTGGTCTTTCTGCTGCAGTTGAAGATGCCATACATGTTTTAGATGTAATGGGTAAAGACATAATAATTGTTGAAACAGTGGGAACTGGTCAGTCGGAAGTGGATATTATGAATAATGCGCATACAATATTAGTTGTTCTAACTCCAGGAATGGGGGATGATGTTCAGACAATTAAAGCTGGCATTATGGAGATAGCGGATATATTTGTAATAAACAAAGGTGATCAGCCAAATGCAAGGAAACTATACATGGACCTTATGCGTGCCTTGGATATGATGCAGGAATTTCCAGGTGGATGGCGACCTCCCATTGTTAAGTTAGAGACCACTGCAGATCCAATAAAATACGCAGAACAGGTGGATGTTTTAAGGGAAAAAATAGATGAGCACTTAAAGTTTTTAGAGGACAAAGATATACTTAAGGAAAGAGAAATAAGGAAGGCCAAGGTACAGCTTTTAAATGCCCTTGAATCACAGATCCTTCTCCCAATAATAGAGACGTTGCAAAAAAATGGGAAAATGGATGATATGGTAGATAAAATAGCTAAAAAGAAGATAAGTGCATATGAATTTGCAGAAGAGATAAAAAATGTTTTCTTAAGAGAGTAAAAATTAGAAATTAGTATTGCATTTTTTGTTAAACAATGTTTATATTTAGATGACAAAGTTATAGTGTTACAGTTTGGTAAAAGTGAAATATAAAGTTTAAATTAAAAAACAAAAGGAGTGGGATGTATGGCAATGCAAGACTATTACAAGAAAGTTATGGAAATTAACCAAATGGCAGACCTTGATGCAAGGGACAAGGCAGCCAAGGCATTTTTTGATGATTTAAATAAGTCCCAGCTGCCAGAATATTTTAACTGGGCTGAAGAGATCTTTGAGGGACTGCATGTAAAAGAGAGGGGAGAACAAGACGCACTCATATGGGTAAATCTAGAGACTGGTGAAGACAAGAAATTTACTTACTTAGAACTAGCTGCAAATGGTAATAAGGTGCTAAATCTTTTAAGAAAAAACGGTGTTAATCAGGGCGACAATATGTATATGATGATCCCCATTGTCCCTGAGACCTGGTTTGCGTCCTTTGCATGTCTAAAAGGCGGACTTGTTATTGTTCCCACTGCCACTACAATGACTGCTAGGGAACTTGAATTTAGGTTTGAGACCTATCCACCGGATGTAATTGTCGCAGATGAAGCATCTGCAGCAATAATGGACGAGACATTAAAGGCAACAGGCAAGGAACCCAAAGTTAAGTTGGTAATTGGTCAAAGGGATGGATGGATCCCTTATAGTGAGGTTGAGAAGGAATCTGGTGAGGCTGAAGGCGCAAAAATAAAGAAAGATGACATCCTGTTCTGCTTCTTTACCTCAGGTACCACAGGCCTTCCAAAAAGAGTTGGACATTCAGCCACCTCATATCCTGTTGGGCATCTGTCCACCTCAGTTATGATTGGAGTTGCACCTGGTGATATCCACCACAACTTATCTGCACCTGGATGGGCAAAATGGGCATGGAGTAGCTTTTTTGCACCACTAAATGTTGGTGCAACTGCAACGGGATTTTTCTTTAAGGCACTGGATGGAAACAAGTATCTTGAGGCCATTTCAAAGTACAAGGTGAATATTTTCTGCGCTCCACCAACTGCATGGAGGATGTTTATTAATTTGGATCTAGGCAAGTTTGATTTTTCAGCGCTTAAATACTCTGTAAGTGCTGGTGAGCCTCTAAATCCTGAAGTAATAAATCAGTGGAAAAAATACACAAATACAGAAATTAGAGACTTCTACGGCCAGACAGAATCAACTGCAATGATTGGGAATGGGCCATGGATGGAAGGCAAGATGAGATTTGGTTCTTTTGGAAGGCCATCTTATATGTATGATATTGTCTTGGTTGACGATGAGGGAAATGAAGTGACAAAGCCCAATGAAACTGGCCATATTTGCGTGAGATTGAAAAATTGGCGGGCAATTGGTTTGTTCACAGAATATATTGGCAACCCAGAGAAGATGAGGGAGGTATTTGTTGGGGATTACTACTATACTGGTGATAGGGCATACTTTGACGAGGATAATTACTGGTGGTTTGTGGGAAGGGCTGATGATGTAATTAAGTCCTCTGACTACCGTGTTGGCCCATTTGAAGTTGAAAGTGCCCTTGTTGAACATGCAGCAGTTGCCGAGGCCGCAGTGGTCGGTTCCCCAGATCCACATAGATATCAGTTGGTAAAGGCCTTTGTAATCTTAAATGAGGGTTACACTCCTTCCAAAGAACTTGCCCTTGAGCTCTTTAAACATACTATTGATGTTCTGGCCAAATTTAAGATTCCAAGAATTATACAATTTGTAAATGAGTTGCCAAAGACCATTAGTGGTAAGATCAGAAGGATCGAACTCAGGGAACAGGAAATAAAGAAAAAGGAACAGGGGATTGAAAGGGGCGAAAACGAGTATTTCTACTGGGACTTTCCAGAGCTTAGCTCAAGAGGTAAAAAATAAATTCATGGGGGCATAAATTTGCCCCCTTTTTTGTATTGTTAATTTTTTAAAGGCATTTTGCCTTTAAAGGGGTGTATTATACACCAATTTAAGGTAGGGGGAGATGAAAATTTTAACGATCAAAATCAAAAGGAGAGGTGTATGGCTCATGGAACTCTTAAGCCCAGGTGGGGGCAGCCCTTAACGGGTATTATTGCTTTTATTTGTTTCTTTTTAATTGCGTGGCTTACGTGGTTTATTTTCAGTGATCCAAGGGGAATTTTTAAATGGTTTCCCTATCCATTTGTAATGTATCTTGCCATGATGATTTTGGTGGGTCTATGGCAACACATGTTTTTAGGGGACTGGCCCTTTCAAAATTTGAAACAGCCAGTAAAAGGTATTGTAATGACCATTGCCAACATTGTGTTGGTGTGGTTTGTTATAGACATTATTTTTTACCGGGTGCTGGGAATTGGATTTAATTTCCTGAGTTATTATAAATTAGCAGCACTGGGAAAACCTGGAAAATTGGCACAAGTGGCAGTTGTGTGTTTTGTTTTAATAGGGTTTTACACATATCCAGTTGTCACCATATTTTTTGGAAAGTGGCCAATCCAGCCAAGTAATCTAAAACAACCAGAGGCTGGTCTTGCAGAGATTGGGTGGGCCTCACTTATTACTTTGTTCTTTTATACAATATTGATAGTGCCATTTTTTGGGCTCATCTTTAAAACTCCTGCCCTTGCCACTCCCTGGTGGACAAAAATAGCAGGGACTCCCCATGTCCACTGGGTGTTTGGATGGTGGGAATGGGCGATTATTATTTTGTTTTTGACACCTAATGTATGGCGGATGAAGCCCTGGAGTGCTATGGAAGTACCTCAGCCGTGGAAGGGATTAATATCTATGGCCCTGTCCTTTATAGGGGCTTATATTCTTGCAATCATTTGCACCAAGATTGCTTACTTATGGGTCCCTGAAGAGACATTTCACCACCTTAAAGAGGCAAAAGGGGCAGCAGAAGTAACCAGGTTCTTATGGTTGCATTCTGCAGAAATTGCAGGCTTTACCCTTATTCCATTTTTGATATGGCACCACTATTTTGATGATATGTGCCCAATGAGGGATGTGGATAGCTGGGGTGCCTTTTTCTTTAGAACCATTGGAGTTTTTGTTCTTTGCGCCATTAATTACTGGTTCTTCTATTATGCGAATTTTGGACACTGGGGCCTTGGAAATCATCATATGAGCGAGCTCTCCCACAGGTTTCCACATGGTGAATCTTTACTATGGAACTTCTGGTGGATTATTCCACTCCTCTGGAATGAGTGGTTCTTTCATAAATGGCCCTTTTATGTGGCTGAAGAATAGAAAAAAAGGGGCCAAAAGGCCCCTTTTTTGTTTGCAAGAAATAAAACACATTGTTTCAAAATGATAGACTCGGGTTAAAAAGGCCCCATGGGGGCCTTTTTTTATATCTGAAGTGCACTAAAGTCTGCAAGGGTGGAGAGTTTTTTAGTAAGGGCGTAGAGTAGGTTTAACCTATTTTTTCTAAGCTCCTTATCTTCGCACATAACCATTACACCATCAAAGAACTCATCAACCACAGGCCTAAGATCATATAACAGCATGAAAAGTCCCGTGAAATCTTCTTTTTTATACAACTCTTCCCATTTTTTATCTAGATCCATTATTGCTTTTGCAAGCTTCTTTTCTTCTTCCTCAACCATCTTTTCCACATCAAATCTATCACTTAATTTACCCTCTGAAGACAAGCCCTGTTTTCTTATTATGTTGTCGGCCCTCTTAAATGTGAGTACAGCGCTTTCAAAGCCATCTTGCTCACTAAACTCTTTTAGACCTTCCACTCTCTTTAACACAAGGTATATATTGTCTATATCAGCTCCCAATGCAGCATCTACTATTTTTGTTTCAAAACCAAGGGAAGTCAAATAACCTTTTAGTCTTGCAGCCACAAATTCTTTTAGCTTTGCTAAGGTTGTTTCCTTTGGATTCTTCCACTCAATATTCCCATATGTGTCAAAAACATAAGAAAAGGTATCAAAGAGGGAGAAATCAAACCCTTTGTCCAGAATTATTCTAATTATAGCAAGTACTTGTCTCCTCATGCCATGTGGATCCTGGGCACCTGTGGGGATCATATCCAGTCCAAAGCAACCAATTATATTATCCATTTTATCAGCAAGGGAGAGTATTGCCCCTCCTGTAGTCTTTGGCAGAGGACTGTCAACACCAGTTGGCAGGTAGTGTTCGTATATGGCATCACTCACAATCTGGTCTTCACCTTTTCTTTTTGCATAAATTCCTCCCATTATCCCCTGGAGGTCATCAAATTCTCCCACCATCTCAGAAACCAGATCCACTTTGGAAAGCTGTGCTGCCCTTTTTAAGGATTTTTTGATTGTTGGGGCAAGTCTTTCTGCTAGATATTCACAGATTTTGTCAAGTCTATTTGCCTTGTCACCCATGGAACCAAGTGGGCCTAGAAACACCACCCGGTTTAATTCCTCTCTCCAATCATGCAAGGATGCCTTATTGTCCACATTCCAGAAAAACATGGCATCTTCTAACCTTGCACGAAGGACCCTTTCCCATCCCTTTTTAACCAGTGACATATCACTGGGCTTTATATTTAAGGTACACAAAAAATATGGTAGGAGGTTGCCATTTTCATCTTCAATCCCAAAGGATTTTTGGTGTGTCTTTATACTGGTTAAAAGCACCTCTTTGGGCAGTTCAAGAAATTTAGAGTTAAATTCTCCAATGAGCGGTAAGGGATATTCAACAAGACCTATGACTTCTTCTAAGAGTTCTTCATCCCATATAACTTTTCCCCCACGCCTTTTTGCCTCTTCTTCTCCCACTTCCCTTACAATAGATAGCCTTTTTTGGGGATCTAAAATAACCTTTCCCCTGTGTTCTAATATGTTAAAATACTCATCACAAGATCCTATCTCAAAGGGACCCTTTCCCATGACCCTGTGTCCATAGGTCTTATTAGATGCAGAAATTGATGCGATTTCAAAATCAATAACCTCTGTATCAAAAAGGGCAAGTATCCATCTAATTGGCCTTCCAAACAAAAATCCAGAATCTTCCCACTTCATCCTCTTTGGGAAGTGGAGCTTTGTGATGATATCTTTTAAGATTTCAGGGAGAATGTCTTTTGTATAGGCTCCTCCTATTTCTTTTTTTGTGGCAATATACACTCCTTTTGGCGTCTCTTCTTCAAAGAGGTCTTCTATTGAAACACCTTGTGATTTGGCAAAGCCAATTCCTGCCTTTGTGTAGTTTCCATCTTTGTCCTTTGCAATATTTACTGGTGGTCCAACTATTTTTTTTGTCTCTTTTTTTTGTACCTCACTTATTTCTTCCACATATGCAACTATCCTTCTTGGAGTAGCGTAGGTGTTTACCTTTTTAAAGTTAACCTGTGCATTTATTAGCTCATTTTCAAAAATCTCTTTTAGTTGAGTGATGATGCCAGGCAAAAATCTGGATGGCATCTCCTCTGTTCCTATTTCCAATAAAAATTTTCCCATTTTTTCCCTCTCTTTATTTTATCTCAAAAGGTTATATTTTATTTTACCATATCAGGCAAAAATAGACTTATTTTTGGAAATGCTATTATTATCCCTGTGCCTACAATTAAAGCCAACAAAAAGGGTATAATTCCAGCAAATACTTCTTCTAATTTAATGTGAGGAGATAGACCTTTTACAATATAGGCGTTTACCCCAACTGGTGGAGTTATTATACCCATTTGGGTGATGAGTACAATAATTACTCCAAACCATATGGGATCATATCCCAGGTTTATAATTATTGGAAAAAATATTGGAATAGTAAGGGTAACCAGGGCAAGTGCATCGATAAAACACCCTGCAACAAGGTATATCAAGCATATCATACTCACAATTCCCCATGCAGGTAGATTAAGGGAATTTACAAAATTCGCCATTTCCATTGATATTCTGGATAAAGCGAGAAAGTGGCCAAATATTGTTGCACCAGCAACTAGCATGATCACCATACAGGAGACATTTAGGGTATCATTTACGGCCTTTACAAAGTTTTTCCATGAGAGTTTTTTCTGTATAACCACGATAACTAAAAGTAAAAATGATCCCACAGCCCCAGCCCTGGTTGGTGTGAAGAGTCCAAAAAACATCCCTCCCATAACTAGGGAAAATATAAGCATGGTTTCCCAAACATCTTTTATTGATTTTATTTTTTCTTTTATGGGAAATTTTTCTCCCCTGGGGGATTGGGAAGGGGATAGGATGGAGTAAAAGTAGATGGCAATGCAAAATAGAATAGTTATCAAAATTGCTGGAATAATGCCTGCCAGAAATAATTTTCCTATGGATACCTGGGTGAGAATGCCATATATAATAAACACCACACTTGGCGGCATCAAGATCCCAAGCCCTGAGCCAGCGGCAACTGAACCTGCAGAGATTTTGTTTCCATATCCGTAACGCTTCATCTCTGGGATTGCAATGGACCCAATGGTTGCAGCAGTAGCAGTGGTAGATCCACAAACCGCCCCAAATGCAGTGCATGCAACAATAGTGCCCATGGCAAGTCCACCCCTTACACCGCTTGTTAGTTTATATGCCATGTCATATAATCTCTGACTAACACCAGCATAAAAGGCAATAAATCCCATAAAGATGAAAAGTGGAACAAGGGCAAGTCCATATGAAGAGAATACCCCGTAAAGGTCCCGTGATAAGAGGTTTAATGCTGCTGCAGGTGAAGTTAATATACCGTAACCTACAACCCCTACTAAGGCAAGGGCATATGCAACTGGGATCTGAAGAAAAAAAAGTATGAGAAGGATGATGATTCCTAAAATGCCACATGTCACAAAGTCCATTATTTTTTCCTCAAACTGGTGTGGATTTCAACTCCGATTTCACTTAATATTACCAAAAATAATACTCCGCACCCAAGGGATACCCCATACAACAACAGGTACTTTGGAATCTGGAGGGTGGAAGTGACTTCTCCTGCTACCTTTAAGTCCTTTGCATAGTTAAAGCACTCTATTGTAGCGGACAAAAATAAGATTCCACTGAGTATAGATACAAATATGTCATCAAATTTTTTAAAACCAGGTCCCATTCGTCTATACAGGATATCAATCCCAATGTGTGCCTTGTTTTTGTGGGCAATTGGGAGTACAAAGGCAATAGTAATAGATGCAAGCACACTCACCAGCTCTTCTACTCCCAATATTGGATGCCCAAAAAAATTTCCAATAACATCTGCGCAGGTTATAGACATAATAAATACCAGTAAGACTCCTGCAACTATTCTGAGAAAAGAAGATATTTTGTCCACAAAAGTTATAAACTTGTTCATCCTCTGATTAATCCATATACTTAGACTTAAATTGTCCCTTTTTGTATTGTTTTAATGCCTTTTTTAAATATTCAATTACCTTGTCTCCAGGTAACCCTTTTTTCTTGGTCATATTAATATATGTATCAAATACCCCTTTGACCCTTCTAGCCCATCTGTCTGCTTCTTGTTCTCCTATTCCAATAATCGTATTTCCATGGGCAAGGGTATATCTTATTCCCTCAAAGTCACTATTATCCCATGCCTTTCCATGTTTTTTCGCCCACTTAATGTCTATTTGGTCAATTATCTTTTTGTATTTATCAGGGAGTGAGTTCCATTTTTTCTTGTTCATAACAACGAAAAATCCAACAGAATATGCAATCTTATAATTGGCTATAGTATATTTTGTAACCTCTGCCATTTTCCAGCCTTTGTTAGTCTCTATGGGATATGTTGCTCCTTCAACTACCCCTTTTTGGAGTGCCTGATACACCTCAGGCATTGGCATGGCAACTGGAATTGCCCCAAGTGCCTTTAAAGTGTCTGCAACTGAACCTGGACACCTGATCTTTAGGCCTTTTAGGTCCTTTAATTTGTATACTGGCTTTTTTTTGAGGTGGATAAAACCAGGGCCATGTGCATGGAGGTATAAGACCTTTACCTGGGACAGTTCCTTTGGTTTAAATTTTGTGTAGACTTCATTGATTATGGCAGTTGCAAATTCTCCGCTGGGGTTTCCAAATGGTAGATTTATAAAATCCATCAGAGGAAACCTGCCTCTGGTATATAAAAGACAGGACATACCTATGTCAGACATTCCAGATATGACCCCATCATAACATTGGGCTGCCTTGGTTAGAGTCTGGCCTGGATAAAAATATATTTTAACATTACCATGGGTCCTTTTTTCCACCTCCTTGCACCACGCCTCGGCCAATTTGCTTTGGATGTGAGTTGGAGGGAAAAAGCTGCTATAGGTAAATTGAAATTTTTTGGCAAAAACATGTGCAGAAAAAAAACAAAAAATAATACTTAATGAAATTATAGACACTTTTTTAACCATTTATAAATTCCCCCTTATTTAAGGTTTAACCAATTTTTATTTCTTTGAATTTTGAGCTAGTTATCTAACAATGGATAGCCCATCTCTTCCCTTTGTTTTGCATAGAGCCTGGCTACGCTAGATGCAAGGTGTCTTACCCTGGCAATGTAGGCAGTCCTCTCAGTAATTGATATGGCTCCCCTTGCATCTAAGAGGTTAAACACATGGGAACACTTGAGACAAAAGTCATAGGCAGGCCATGGGAGATTTTCTCCACAAAGCCTTTTGCACTCTGCTTCAAATAGGTCAAAACATGTGAACAACATTTCAGTAGATGAGTGTTCAAAATTGTATTTAGAGTGTTCATATTCTCCCTGGTGGTGGACATGTCCATAGGTCACATTTTCATTCCATTCTAAATCATACACAGATTCCTTTTCCTGTAGATACATTGAGATGCGCTCAAGTCCATATGTGATTTCAAGACTTACAGGAGTCAGGTCAATTCCACCTATTTGTTGGAAATAGGTAAATTGTGTTATCTCCATGCCATCTAACCAAACTTCCCATCCAAGTCCCCATGCACCAAGTGTAGGAGATTCCCAGTCGTCCTCTACAAAACGAATGTCATGTTCCTTTGGGTCAATTCCCAGGGCATAAAGACTTTCAAGGTAGATATCCTGGGAATTTTCAGGAGCTGGTTTTAAGATTACCTGGTATTGGTAATAGTGTTGGAGTCTATTTGGGTTTTCCCCATATCTCCCGTCTGTGGGTCTTCTTGATGGTTGAACATATGCGGTGTTCCATGGTTCAGGCCCAATGACCCTGAGTGCTGTAGCTGGATGAAATGTCCCTGCTCCAACTTCCACGTCATATGGCTGATGGATTACACAACCATAGTCAGACCAAAATTTGTGTAGTCTCATAATTACTTCTTGGAAACGAAGCATAATAAACTCCCTTTATTAAATTTATGTGTGGATAAATTTTCCCCTTTGCCAGGTTATGTTCAAGTGTGTTTTTATAAAATTCCAAACCCCTTGGGCTACGATGTTCTCATCTTTTTTAGAGATTTTCCTATCCATTAAGTCTTTTAGTCTAGAATTAAATACTCCGTATAAAAGTTTATAACCCTCTTTGTTTAAAGGCAAATAACCATTTTTATTGGTTGTACATTTTGTACAAAAACAGTGTCCCTTTTTTGGAGAGAAAAAAATTTCTGGCTCATCTCTTAACAGCCTTCCACATCTATTGCAACTCACAAGTTGGGGACTATATCCCAACACAGAGGCAATTTGTGCCCTGAAAAAGATAGGGATATTTGTAGATGAAAAAAAATCACGGCTGTTTAATTCATTAAGTAGCTCCAAAAAAGTTTCATACACCATTTTTGAGAAGGAATTTCCCAAAATCACAGCCTCTAAAAATTTTTGACAATTAACAGCAATTCCATAGCGTATTTTATCCCTATGGATCCTGGGAAATCTGTCTATCAATATTCCCTCTTCAAGGTAAAAATAATTCCCATGTCTGGGGGATTTCCACTTAAATACCACGTGTGACAACTCTTCAAAACAACCTGAAAATCGTCTCCTGCTCTTAAGCCCTCCAAAGGCAAAAGATGATACTACACCATAAGATGGAGTGAGAAATTTTACAATGAGATCATTATCTCTATAAGGCCTAACCCTTAGGACTATAACGTGCTCAAAAAATTCCCTATTAGTCATGGATGGGAAAATTCAAGGTCTTAACCTGTCCAGACTTGCCATTTGTATCCACCTTTTTCCCATCATAGAATATGTCTATGCCACCTAGGTTTCCAACCTTTAACTTAAGATTTTGCTTGAACTTAAACTCAATTTCATCTCCCTTGGAGAGCAGTTTCTGTTTAGTGGAATTACCATCTATCCAACCCATAACCCAGCAATTATCCTTTGCGGAAATCTCTACAATGTGAAAATCATTTTGAGCAGGTTTCTCTTTAATATTATTTTCCAATACCTTTGTTTCTGGAGAGTTATTCTGGTCTATTTTAGTAGATATTGTCTTGTTTGTAAAAGCTAGATTCGGACCTGTATTAGACCTTGTATCATTAATGGAGTCCATATTGATGTTAGTTTGATTTGTACTGTTTAACTCATTCTCTAGCCCGTTAGTATTGTTTTGTAATGCGTTTATTTTTTTTGTTTCTGTTTCATTATTAACTGAGACTTCATTTTTTGTTTTCATGGTGGTATGTTTAACTGTGTTTTTATTTGAAATTTGACTTCTGGAATTTGAACTTTCAATCTTAAAATATATAATACAAATAATAATAAATAAACTAAAACAAATTACCAGTATCCATATCCATTTTTTATATTTTATTCCATTAAATTCTTCCAGGGAATCTATTTTTTTATGTTTTGATTGCTGTGATACATGATGTGACTCATATATCTCAAGAAATTCTTTAGGGTCTATACCCAGGAATTCAGCATAGTTTTTTATAAAAGCCCTGGTATAAACAGGGTGAGGCAAGGTTTCAAAATCTCCCCTTTCCAGTGCATCGATGTTCATGATGCTTATTTTAGTAGCCCTATACACATCTTCCTGAGAATAACCCCTTTTTTCTCTTTCTGCCTTTAAAATAAGACCTATATCTTTGAGGTCCATTCTTTACTCCTGTATTATATAAAATTACATCCTTATCTCTATTACGGCCTTTGATCTTAGCTTTGAAATATACTCTATGTATCTTTTTTTTAACTTCTCTGAGTATATCTTATTCTTTATCTTTTGTGCGATTTTAGTATCCGTCAAAGGATTTACTATTTTTTTGTCTTTTACATAAATCCTGAAATATTTTGAATTTACCGAAAAAATAGGGCTAAGTTGTCCCTTTTTTACACCTTGTATGGCTTGTTTCCAATTTTCTTGTAGCCCATTTACATCCACTTCTCCAAGATCAATGGTTTTCACCCCAGGTGGAGTATTAAATTTACCTTTACCTTGTAATGTGATATCTTTAAGCAAGTCTTTGTCTTCACTTTGAAAAAGTATTAAATTTGCAGTCTCTCTTTGTTTCAATTTCATATTGTGTTCTTCAAGGTATTTTTTTATATCTTCTTCAGTGACAACTACTTTACTCCTTACCATATATGAAATTAACTTGTTTATCTTTATATTGTCTTCAATGCTCTTTTTTACTTCTTCTAGTTTTAATCCCTGCTTTTTTAATTCCTCTTTAAATTCTTGCTCTGTGAGCTCGCTGGATTTTATCATTTGTTCTAGCTGATTCTCAACTTCATATTTTGATACCTTTATACCAAGCCTATCTGCTTCTTCTTTAAAGAGTATTTTATTTACCATCTCAGACAAAAATTGTTTTACCAACTCCTTGTTGTTTAAGCTTATATTCATTCCCTGGGATAGGCTTGCCTTTTTTATTTCTTTTTTTAAGTCATATAGGGTTATTACTTCTCCATTAACAATGGCCACTATCTTGTCTAAAATTTTTGCCTGTGCACAGGTTAAAAATGAGAAAAAAATAAAAAATAATAAAATATTACGCAGCATATTCCATCTCCTTGGTAAAAAGTGTACATATTTCATCGTACCAGTATTGGACTCCTTTTGCAAAATCTTCCCCTGGTAAGTTTAGTTCCAGCTTTTTAGGGTTTATCAGTCGAAGATTTTTTTTATGTCTTTCTATCCACATGAGCATTTTTTCTGGCTCAATTCCAATTGAACTATTTTCCCATGAAATTATTATCTTATTTTTGTAAAAATCTGCGCGATCAGCCATGAGTTTAGCCAGTATTGATTTGAGTTCAAGTATTGATATTAGGTTTTCCACCTCCAGTGGGACCATGCCAAATCTGTCCCTTAATTCTTCTTTTATAAATTCAAAATCTTCTCTTTGTTTACATGATGAGAGGACCTTGTAGAATTGGAGCCTTTCATCGCTGTCCTGGATGTAGTTTGATGGTATATTTGCCTCAACAAAGATATTTAGTTGTGGATCAATTTCCTCTTCCTGGATTTCTTCGCCCTTTAGCCTCTTTATCTCCTTTTCCAACATCTCAAGATACAGGTCAAGTCCTACCTTTGCTATGTTTCCAGTTTGTGCTTCACCAAGAAGATTGCCTGCACCCCTTAATTTCAAATCCGCCATTGCGACCTTAAACCCTGCACCTAGGTAATCCAGCTCTAAGATGGTCCTAAGGCGTTTTATAACGGGTTTTGATAGGTGTTTTATAGAATCCACCACGAAATATGCATATGCCTGGACAGATGATCTACCAACCCTTCCTCTTAGCTGATAGAGTTGACCAAGACCGAATAGTTGCGGCGTGTCCACAATCAAGGTGTTTGCCCGTGGAAAATCAAGCCCTGCTTCTATTATGGCGGTGCATATTAAAATTTGTATGTCACCCAGGAGAAAATTATGTAAGGTCTCTTCTAGTCTTCTCTCAGACATCTGTCCATGGGCAATTTCAACATTTGCATGGGGAACAAGAGACTTAACATATTCCTTTATCCTGGCCAGTCCCTTTACCCTGTTATATACCCAGAATATTTGTCCACCTCTATCCAGCTCCCTGTTTAGAATTTCCTTTAGCTTTGATTTCTCCCTTTCTATTATAGAAGTTTTTACTGGCTTTCTATCTACTGGTGGTGTTTCTATAACACTGAGGTCCCTGATTCCAGTTAAGGAGAGTTGTAATGTCCTTGGGATGGGGGTTGCGGTCATGGTTAGAACATCTATGCTTTTTCTAATCTGTTTTAGCTTTTCTTTTTGCCTGACTCCAAATCTCTGTTCTTCGTCTAAAATCAGCAGTCCAAGTCTTGGAATTTCAATATCATTTGAAAGCAGCCTGTGGGTTCCTATTATAATATCAACTTCACCTTTTTTTAGGGAATCAACTATGAGCTTTTGTTTATTTTTAGGTACAAACCTGCTCAGCATGGCCACATTTACCCCAAAATCTTCCATCCTTGTCTTGAAATTTCTATAGTGCTGCTCCGCAAGTACAGTGGTGGGGCAGAGTAAGGCTACCTGTCTTCCTGCACAAACTGCCCTATAGGCAG
Source organism: Desulfothermus okinawensis JCM 13304 (assembly GCF_054654515.1). Taxonomy (NCBI): domain Bacteria; kingdom Pseudomonadati; phylum Thermodesulfobacteriota; class Desulfovibrionia; order Desulfovibrionales; family Desulfothermaceae; genus Desulfothermus; species Desulfothermus okinawensis. Next base: position 62,423 of record NZ_BAAIEW010000010.1, read on the forward strand.
CCCTCATGGCAATTTCTGTTTTACCAAATCCCACATCCCCACATATTAACCTGTCCATTGGCTCATCTTTTTCCATGTCTTTTAATACATCTAAGATGGCCTTTTCTTGGTCTGGGGTTTCCTCAAAGGGGAAAGTGGCTTCAAATTCCCTGAAATCTTCATCCAGGGATGGATATTTAAATCCTTTTACCACCTTCCTGTATGCATACATCTTTACAATATCTTGTGCGATTTCTTCAATTGCCTTTTTTACCCTTGCCCTGGTCTTTGCCCAGGTGGTAGATCCAAGCCTATCCAGGGTGGGGACTATTCCGTCTGGTCCTTTATACTTCTGGATCAGGTTAAGTTTATCTACAGGGACATAGAGTTTGTTGTTATCTGCATATAATATCTCTAGATAATCGTTTCCAATGTCATTTATCTGAAGTCTGGTAAGACCCAAAAATTGACCTATACCATAATCCCTGTGGACCAGAAAATCTCCTGGCTTGATCTCATCTACATCTGATATACCCTTAAATTTTTTTTGTATCCTGGAAAGCGAAGTCCTTGGTTTGGCAGGAAGAAAAATAGATTCAGATAAAAACATAAGGTGGTTCCATTCAAGGGACACACCGATGTTAAGGGGAGATATTGTTAAGAAAATACCCTTTTTGTCTGAATCAAATCCGTCATTGACCTCTAGGTTAATTCCATGAGCAACTGTCCTTTCTTTTAAGATGGTAAAAAATTTATTTTTTGATTTATTGTTTCTAAAGGTAAGCACCACCTGGTTTTTTGTCTTTGACCACTCCTGCAAGGTTGATATAAGTGTTGAAATAGGACGCTTTTTTTCTTCTGGACGCCAGAATAGGTCTGAAAATGAAAAGTATTTTTGTTCAGGGAGTTGTACAGTAGAATATTCTTTGCCACTTAGGGAATCAAATATTATCTTTTGTTTGTTTACCCACAGACCCTTGGCCTGGGATGCGGTGTTAAATACTTTGTCATAAGGAATTTTAATCCCTTTATTTTCTCTTTGTTTATCTAAAAAGTTCTTCCATGAAAGTTCACAATCATCTAATGTCCTCCTGAGCATTTCAGGCTCCACTAGAAAATATATGGTGTTTTCTATTAGATACTCGTTAATAGAAGTGGATCCTTTGTAAAATATTCCTGGGAGTATTGAGTTTTCTTCAAGATAAGTTGGATCCTCAAATAGGGAAATAGCTTGTTTATTGAGGAGACCAGTTTTCCAAAAGTAATGCCACAACTCTTTGGCATCTTTGACTAATGTATCTTTGAAAATAGCTGGGGTTACAGGCAAGATTACCACATGGTCCAATGTGTCTTTTGATCGTTGTGACATGGGATCAAAGGTGCGGATACCTTCGATTAGGTCCCCAAAGAGATCAATCCGAATAGGGGAATGGTATCCAGGGGGAAAGACATCTACAACATCTCCCCTTACAGAAAACTCTCCAATATTTGTGGTGAGTTTAGTCCTGTTATATCCAAACTGGACAAATACTTCTATAATTTCATCATAAGGTATCTGGTCTCCCACAGATACAAAATAGTAATTGTCTTGTAATGTCTCTGGAGGAGGCCAAAATGGCAGGAGGTTGTCCACTGTACAGGCAATAACCTTAGGTGATGGAGTCTCCATTATTTTAAAGAGAGATGCCCACCTCTTGGCCCAATTTTTTTTATCTTGAGTAGCTGGCTCAAAGGTGTTTAGTTCTATATAGTTTTCTTCCCAAAAATTTTTTTTCGTATTTTTTATGAAGATTTTAAAAATACTTGAAAAGGTCTTTAAAAGGGATTCATCAGGAAAAATGACAACAACGTCCTTTCCCTGCTTATTAAAAAAGTTTGCCAAATAGCACTGAGTGCCTGGACCAGACTTAGAGATAGTAAGTTCTTTGTCTAAATTTTGCAGGATGGTCTTTTTTATATCCAGTGGAAAAAACAAGGTACCTGTCCTTATGTAAGGATAAATTTAAAAAAGAAATATTAATCTTTTCCCTGTATAATATCAATAGCTAAAAATTTCCCTTTGTCCACGGGGTAGAGGAATATAGTTGGAAAAGGGATGGATTTTTCAGGGAAATAGCCACCTTCAAAATAAGCTGCTTGATATTTGAGGATATGTAAATTACTCTTTTAAAAAAATTAAGAGGGATTAGATATGGAGGAAAAAAGAGAAAAAGATCAGACACCCAAGTACACATGTAGAGAATACAGGGAAGAGATGACTTTAATTGGACTAAGAAAAATGCTGGAGAAAAAAGATTTGAGTCCAGAGGAGAGGAAAGAGATTGAAAAACAGATTGAGCAGCTAGAGGAGAAAATGGGGCTTTTGTAAATTAACCCAGGTTTATTAAAATAATAAACTCGGGCTAAGGAAAATATAAGTTAGGAGTAAGTTATGAAAGTAGCGTTAATATGCCCGCCATATCCCCTGGAGGAATACCCATCTCCACCACTTGGAATTTCATACGTAGCAGCAGTGTTAGAAGAGATAGGGGCACAGGTAGAAATCTGGGATTTTATTGTTCAAAAGTATACAAAAAACAAACTTGAGAGATTTATGGAAGAGTTTAGACCAGATGTTGTAGGTGCCACTGCTGTTACAATGAATTTTTTGTCTGCTCAAAAGATTTTGAGAGATGTAAAGAAAATAAATGACCAAGTCATCACAATGATGGGTGGTCCCCATGTATCCTTTGATATTGAAAATACCCTGAATCTATATCCCCACATTGATCTCATTGTGGTTGGAGAAGGTGAGATTACATTAAAGGAATTAATGGAAGATATAAAAAATAGAAAAAGCTGGGAAAATATAAGGGGAATTGCATATAGAGAGAGAAATTCACAAATAAAAATAAATTCAAAAAGGGAACTCATGGAAGATCTTGCAGACCTTCCCTTACCGGCCAGACATCTACTGCCTTTATCAAAATATCTGGCATTGGGATTTCCTGTTAGTATCACAACAAGCAGAGGGTGTCCAAATAGGTGTATTTTTTGTCAGGGTCGAAGGCTACTTGGTTTAAAACCCAGATACCGCCCCTTAAATAGCGTAGTATCAGAAATTGAGTATCTCATCTCCTTGGGATTTGAGAGGATAAACTTTGCAGATGATTTTTTCACTTCAAATAAAAACCGGGTTATCTCCCTATGTAGGGAAATAGAGAAAAGAAATATGGAATTTTCATGGAGTGGTTTTGTTAGGGTAGATTCCATTGACAGAGAACTCCTAAAAAAAATGAAAGATGCTGGATGTGATACTGTGAGTTTTGGGGTGGAGTCTGGAAATGAAGAGATGTTAAAGAGGATTAGAAAGAGGATTAAGATTTCCCAGGTCAAAGAGGCAGCACGGATTTGTAGAGAAGTGGGCATGAAGTGTCTTGCCTCTTTTATTGTTGGTCTTCCTGGAGAAAGTCATGAGACACTCAAGGATACTGAAAAATTGGCAAAGGAACTTGAAGAGCTAGGTATAGAATATGGCTATCATATGCTGGCACCTTTTCCCGGGACAACAATAAGAGAAGAGATAGATAAATATGATCTCAAGATATTATCAGATAATTGGGACGATTATGATGCAAACAGGCCCATTGTTGCAACCTCTCATCTTGGACCTGAAGATATAAAAAATTTCGTAAAAAAATATGAGGACAAATTAAGGATACTGAAAGAAGAGACCCAAGAAAAATATATCCAGGGGAAGTTGAGTGAGTTAGATAAATTTCACTTTGAAGGTATGATGAGGACAGAGGTTATCTTTGATTTGCTACAAAATGATATAATTGAGGAATTTCCAACAGTGTCAGATGAAAATAGAGATCCAGTGGTGGAACTCTCTAAAAAAATTTCTGAGACAACAAAAAAGGATCAGTCTTTTGTTGAATACATAATAAATGATCTTACAAAAAAAGGGTATTTAACCTGTGTCAAATCTCCAGGTGGCTATAAATGGATGTGGTCAGATAACACGTCTCTTATAAAAAATTAATTTTTCCACTTGATAGTTTTAAAAAACTAGTTAATATTAAGATATTATTCTTAAACTAAATTTTTAGATAATAGGAGGTGGGATTATGCCTGTTGTAACAATATCCAGGGGAACTTACTCCAAGGGCAAAGAAATTGCAGAAAAATTAGCCGAAAAGTTGGGATATGAATGTATATCCAGAGATATAATTATCGAGGCGTCCAAAGAATTTAATATACCTGAAGTAAAGTTAATCAGAGCCCTGCATGATGCTCCCTCTGTGTTAGATAGGTTCACCTATGGGAAAGAAAGATATATAGCCTATATTAGATATGCTTTATTGGATTATGTACGGAAGGATAACGTGGTGTATCATGGACTAGCAGGTCATTTTTTCCTGCAGGGAATTCCCCATGTCTTAAAAGTAAGAATTATAGCCAATATGGAAGATAGGGTCAAAGAAGAGATGAAACGGGCCAATATATCAGCAGATGAGGCAAGAAAAATACTTAAAAAAGACGATGATGAAAGGAGAAAGTGGGCATTGGCGCTATATGGCATAGATACCAATGATTGTAAACTATATGATGTAGTCTTTCATATTGATACACTTAAGGTGGATGATGTGGTGGATTTGTTGGAAGAGACAGTTAAGAGACCGTGTTTTCAACCAACTGACTTGTCGAGAAAGATATTGGAATACAGGTATATTGAGTCCAGGATTGTAGCAAAACTCGTTGATGAGTATCCACAGATAACAACAAGTTATGATAATGGTAAGGCCTATATTTCCCTTAAGGCAAATCCCCATAAAGAGGATGTTATTAAAAAGAATATACAAGAGATACTAAAGAAAGATAAGATGCTAAAAGACATTGATTTTGAGGTACACATAACTCCCACAAAAAAGGCATATATCCCCGACTAAAAGTATGGGTCAGGTTTCCCTGACCCATATCTTTATTTTATCCTGCAAGATTTTTTAGATACCACTTTGAGGCCTTGTCTATGATCTTATAAGACCTTTTTGCGAGATTATTTACATCTGGAACATAGCCATTTTGCAATAGAGCAGTTTCATATAGATGGTTAATAATATCTTCTACAAAATCGTCTTTTGATTCATTTGATACTATTTTTGATAGGTCTTTTATTAACTCACTTTCTGGATTTATCTCTAATATTTGTTTTGGGATAGAAGTATCTTTAGTTATTAACTGAATTATTTTTTGCATCTGGGAGCTAATATTTCCATCTGGACTAACCAGACAAACAGGGGTCTTAATCAGTCTATTTGTGGTCCTGACATCTACTACCTTATCCTTTAAAACTTCCTTTATCTTTTTTATGAGATTTTCAATTTCTTTTGAATCTTCTCCCTGTCTTAGTTTATCATCTTTTTTGATTTTATTTATATCTGCATGCTCAACTGCTTTAAATTTTTTGCCTTTATATTCAGATATGGCCTGTAAGATAAACTCATCTATTGGTTCATATAAATATAAAACTTCAATTTCTTCTTCTTTGAATGGTTCTAGATATGGGCTGTTTTCAATGGATTTCCTGTCATTTCCAGAAATATAGTAAATTTCTTCCTGATCTTTTTTCATGTTCTCTATGTATTCATCTAAAGAGATCAATCCATCTTCATCTTTTGTCCTTGATGAGTTAAATCTAATCAATTTGGAAAATTGTTCCCTGTTCTGAAAATCAGTATATCCAAGCTTAAATACCTTGCCATGTTCTCTCCAGAATACGTTGTACCTTTCTTTGTCATTTTTGGCTATATCTTCTAATTTTTTTAAGACCTGCTTTGTAATAAGAGAATTTATTTTTTGAATAACTCTGTTTTCCTGAATTGCTTCTCTGGATAGGTTTAAAGGTAGGTCTGAGCTGTCCACAACACCTTTTAAAAAGCCAAGATAATTTGGTATAAGGTCTTTATTTTTTTTCTGTATAAGCACTCTGTTTACGTATAAATCAAGTCCATATTCTTCTGTAAAGGTCTCAAACACAACTGTAGATTTTTTGGGGATAAATACTATGGAGCTAAATTGCACAGGGGCATCAACTGATATATGCAAATAATCTAAGGGTTCTTCTGGGTCATGTGTGAGGAACTTGTAGAATTCGTCATATTGTTCTTTTTTAATTTTAAATTTTGGTTCCTTCCAGAGTGCTGGTATGGTATTTACCTTTTCTCCGTCAACATAGATTGGAAATGCAATGAAGTTTGAGTGGGTTTTGATTATTGATTTTAACTTCTCTTTTCCCAGAAAATAGGTGGAGTCATCTTTTAAATAAATTTTTATTTCTGTTCCCCTGCCAATGTCTTCATTTAACTCTTCCACTTCAAATGATCCCATACCATCTGATTTCCATAAAACTGGTTTTGCTTTTGGATCAAAGGATCTTGTCTTTATCTCAACTTCCTTTGCAACCATAAATACAGAGTAAAAACCAACTCCAAATCTGCCTATAATATTTTCTGCCTTATCTTTTTCTGAGGAGATTTGTCTTATAAATTCTTCTGTTCCAGATTTGGCTATGGTTCCTAAATTGGTTATGACCTCATCCTTTGTCATTCCAATGCCAGTATCCTTGATGGTAAGAACCTTGTTTTTGTTATCAGTGGTTATCTGTATCTCTAGGGGTAAATCCTTTTGATATACATCTTCTCCTTGGGTGAGTTTGAACCTTACCTTGTCCAGGGCATCTGATGCATTTGATACTAATTCCCGTAAAAATATCTCCTTATTTGTATAAATGGAATTGATGATAATATCTAAAAGTTTTTTGGTCTCAGCCTGAAATTCAAATACTTCACCTTTTAACATGACTTCCTCCTATTTTTTTATCTTGCCATCAAATGTATAACAAGATCTGTTACAAAAATTTTATTTTATAACACAACTGGAAAACTAGGAAAGGGGATTATTTTTTAGCCCCTGGGATGAACTTCAATAAGGGCCTGTAGTACTCCTTTTTACAAAAGTCACATGACCCATCTTTGCTATCTTATAACATATAGAATAAAGTAGAAAAAAAGGGTGTCAAGGCAGGATATAAGGAAAGAGTAAAAGGAAACGTAAGGTTAGTTTACTTAACCCAGGTTTATCAAAAAGATAAACCTGGGTTATCAAGTACTGGGCAAGTAAAGAATTTTAAGTTATAGTTTCTTAAACTTAAAATGTGCATCTCCTGCTGCCCTTACCACGTGGTAGGCAATGGGAGAGCCTGTAAGTAATGGATGAGTAGCTACTTGTATAAAATATAAGTCATCTACTGTGAGGCCTGCCTGGATTGCTGTTGAGATAATATTTACCATCTCTGCAGTAGAATCTCCTCCAAGTACATGTCCGCCAATTATTTTTTTATCTTTTTTGTTAAAAAGAAGTATTGCCTTCATGTCCTTAAATGTGTTTGGCAAGGAAGCTGGATGTTTATCTGGACCTACAAATTCACCCTTTACGTATTCAATGTTTTCCGCCTTACACCCATGCTGGGTTAGGCCTGCAGCACCTATGGCAATATCTCCAATTTTTGTGGAAAAGGCACCTACTGCTCCTCTATTTTTTACATTTTCTCCCAACAAATTATTGGCAGCAATAATGCCTTCATATGCTGCAACAGACGCAAGTCTAATTCCACATGGTTTTTTAGTTATAAAAGAAAACTTTGCCGCACAATCCCCTGCAGCATATACATCTTCAACTCTGGTTTTCATATATTCGTCAACTTCAATCCCTGCTCTTCTGTCGCATGGAATTTTGCACTTTTCAGCAAGGAGGACATTTGGGGCAGCACCAACTCCCATAATCACAATATCAGCATCTATGGATTCTCCGCTCTTTAATATTACCTTCTCCACCTTTTCATTTCCTTCTAATCTGGTTACCTGGGAGCTCGTCTTTAGGTTAATATTTAATTTTTTTAATTCTTCTTCAGCCCTAATACAAAATTCTTCTTCAAGGGCAGCCATTAGGCAGTGAGGTAACATCTCAACTATGGTAATATTTGCATTTTTGCCTTTGAGTACAGCTATCTGCTCAGCCATTTCCACGCCAATAAAACCACCGCCTATTATAACCACATTCTTTGCATGTTTAATTCTTTCATTGATTAGGTCTAAGTGTTCAGGCTCTTTTTTTATTGTAAATACGTTTCTCAGATTGATCCCTTCAATTGGAGGGACAAAGGGTATGGATCCTGTGGCCAATAGTAATTTGTCATATTTTAGCTTTTCATTGCCATTATATGAGATTTCATGATCTTTGGTGTCAATCTGAGTTACCTCAGCTACTTTTATATCAAGTCCCAAGGATATAAATGGATCATCTGGAATTAAGTCTTTAGTTACTTCTTTTAATGTTCCATAAATATAAGGAATTCCACATGGAACTGGCGTTTTTGTTGCCTTTCTAAATAAAACTACCTTTGTTTCTGGGGCCCTCATTTTTAAAGTAAGGGCAGCGGCCAGTCCTGCAGCAGATGCTCCCACTATTGCTATGTCTGTTTTCTGCATATACGCCTCCTCGTTTAAAGTATTTTTCTGGGGGTAAGTATATTCAAATAGTATACCAAAAAAATATTGTCTTAATCACAAGGATTGAGTTTTTTTATCTGGGGGTTTTGTGTAAAATTAACGTTAACTGTTAACTTAACTCGAGTTTGGTAAAATCTACAGGAAAATGTTAAAAAATAGTTGTTTTATTTCTGTAACTTATTGGAATAATAGAATTGATTTTTTAAAAAAAACTTTATTGTAATAGATAATAATATTGAGATGTAGAATCATTGTAATGTTCCCAAAAAAGCGAAGCGTATCGTGTCCAATCCAAAAGTTTTTGGTGCTCCTAGTGAGCGGGGTCTTTTATAACTTCCAAAAGTTCTTTGTATCCCCAGATGCCTCTACAATCTTCAGGCGGACATGCCCTTCTCCCTTTGATGCACACAGGGTAATTAATACTATTTTTTCTCGGGAGTATTTTTTCCAATTGTACCTTGTGTTCCCAACCATCACCAAAATCATAGATATAATTTGCTACTGGATTTTCTTCTGAAAAATAGTCGGCTATTTTTTGTTTCCATTCTAGAAGAACTTCTCTGTAAAAGTCCTCATCTGGACTTCCTATCCTCACCTTTAGCCCAGTTGAAGGATTTATTATTTCAAATTCATGGAGATGATAATCTTCCCACCCCATAGCGTCCTGAATGGCAACATGTAGATCCCAAAAAGTATAGGTTTCTGGGACCTGTATCCGTCGCCAAATGGGTGGTCTAATACCTTTTAGAGTAATCTTAAACTGATACACTTGATTGAACTTCTTTTTTATTGTGAATTCTCCTGTTATCAAATATGGATAGATCTATGTGTATAAAACATTTTCCCAATTAGACAGGCAAATTTCACCTTACGTTCTGAGCGTATCTGAAGTCCGCCGAAGCCAGATATGCCCTGTTATGCGTCGTTGCCTCATGGTTTACCTTTACTTTCTTCAACAATGCGGACAGTTTCCTCGGTCGCGATTATAAAATTATTGACAAGTTTGTCAGAGTAGTACTCTAATACCCGCTGTAATACAGCAATTTTATTCTCAGACCTTTCATCTTCTAATCGCAAGAGGATTACACCTTTGTGTGGTTTTCTCATGCGGAATACAAGTTCGCCAAAATCTTTATCATTGGTAACCAAGATATAATTCTCAAAGTTTGCCTTGTCGATAATGCCCTCATCATCTAATCCCCTAGCCTCATCATAAACAGAAAATACATCATGATGTAATCTTTGCAGCCATTTAGCAACTGCAGGACCCGTGCATTCATCAACGAGAAAACGCATGTCTAAACCGCCTCTACTAAAGGCATAAATGTGGTGTCCTCAAGTGTTTCAGAAGCGTACAACAAACAGGCTAAAATATCTTCCTTTGTTAATCCGTGGTATTCTTGGAGAATCTCATCAATGGTTGCTCCATGTGCTAATAGATTCAAAATGTACTGTACGGTTAACCGCGTGCCTCTAATGACTGGTTTTCCCACCATGATTTTAGGGTTTAATATAATGCGTTCAAGTAATTGCTTTTGCTTCATTTTCCCCTCCTGTTATAATGTATGTCATCCTACCATTCTTTTCATATAAAATTTTGCCTTACTCCTTCCCATATACGCATTGCGGATATACCTCCATATTGGAGTGATATCTGCAATATTGACATATACATCCCTTTGGGAGAAATCATACTCCTACCTTCTTATGCAGTCTATCAAGTGGACTCTTAATTTGCAAGGCTGGTTATGCTTACATGGGTATAAATTTCAGTTGTAATACCACTCTTACATCATTTATCCTTGCTTTCCTGAACGCCTGCCTGAAAATCAGAGATATTGTTTGATTAATGGGCTATTTATAACAGGAGTTCGCTTTGTCTGACAATGCTGTAAGTAGGCTGTTTGCGTATTTTTTTAATTTTTTATCTCTGGAAATCTTTTTCAAATATTTTTTTGCCAGGTCATATTTTTTTAAGTAATATGCACAGTATGCAGCCATAAGATATGAATTGGAGGGATTTTTTGCTAATTTAGCAGCAATTAAAAATGATTTAAGTGCATCATTAAATTTTTTTAGATTGTATAAGATCTCTCCTTTTAAATAGTATGTATTATATGTCTTTTGGGTTTTAGTTGCCTTTTCAACCCAATAAAAGGCCTTTTTAAAATTATCCATCCTTATATAACACCTTGCCAGTATTAGATAGATGTCTTTGTATCTACCCGCCTGTATTTGCTCATAAAATTTAACTGCCTCTTTTGGGATATTAAGTTGTAAGAATAAATCTGCCATAAGTTTTTTTTCTTCTTCTGAATAAGGCTCTAAGTATCCCTTAATTATGACAGCTGTGAGGGCATCTTTGTATTTGTTTTCATATAAGTACACATTTAATAGATATTTCCATAACCTTACGTTTGCAGGGCTATTTTCTATTAAACTAGTTAAGTAACTCTCTGCAGTTTTAAATTGTTTTAACAATAAATAGAGTTGTATTCTCAATTCCTGGTACTGAGATTTGTCTTTTATTGGCAAATTAGATAGATATATTAAATAATTAAGGGCTTGTTTATATTTTTTCAGTGAAAGTAAAACATTTACATATGTCTTTATCCAATCTACTTTGTTCTTAGTAGATATTAATCTGTTTAATATGGTGTATGCCTTAAATTTATCACCAGAAAGATAAAGGCAAACTGCTTCATTGTATAGATATTCGTTATTTTTAGATGTATTATAGGATAATTTAAAGTATCTTGCTGCTTCAATGTATTTATTTTTTGCATAATAGCAAGATGCAAGTATGGGATATATGCTTTTATCTTTTATACCTTTTTTTATGATAGATTCTAATATGGATATTGCTCTATCATAATTTTTCTTCATCATATAAGCATTTGATAGGTAAATATATACCTGTGGGTGGATATCCTTATGTGTATTTGTGAATTTTTCAATCAAGTTTATGGCATCGTTATACTTTTTATTCTTTATATATAAAAAGGCCTTATTTAATACTCTTATTTCTCCTAAAGATAGGTCCCTGCTATGTACTTTGATTGGAATTAATAAAGACAAAAATAATAAGAAAGTAAAGATTACTAATCTAAGTCTATTCATATTTCTATTTTTCAAGTCTATATTGTATTTTGGTTTCAACTATGACCTTTACAGGCTCTTTGTCCACAGTAGGTGGTTTAAATCTCCATTTTAAAATGGCATCTTTTGTACTTTTTTCAAAAATTCCCTTAGGTTTTGCATCTAGAATTTCTATATTTGAAGTATGACCATCCTCATTTACTACAAATTTTACCTTTACCCAACCTTCAATACCAAGCATCCTTGCCCTCATTGGATAGAGGGGTTTTAGTCTAATTACCGGGATTAGGGGTGAGTCCAATTCTGATAGAGAGTACATTCCTTTTACTTTGGGTGGAGGCGATATTATTGGTTTAGGATAAATGTTTATACCTACATTAGATGGGAGTTTTAGGTTTATTTTAAAGGGCAGGTGAGATATTTTTTTAGGGATATTTTGTTGAAAATCCATTTTTACTTTTATGGTTTTAGGCTGGTTTTTAATTTTTTGTTCTTTAGGTTTGTTTGTATTGAGTGTCTTTGTTTTTGCTCTTATTTTTATCATGTCAATTGATGGGATGTAGGTGGGATAGTTTTTATTTTCAGGTCTTTTGGAGACCATAAGACACATAAGATATAGGGAAGCAATGTTTAATAGAGCAGCCATTAAGGCTGCTATAACCCAGGGGGGGGGGTATTTTGTTCTCATTTTTTACTCTTGGGGTATCTGGGCTGCCAGGGCTATATTTTTTGCCCCAGCCAGTTTGCACGCATCCATTACCTTTATCACAAGACCGGTTTCACTCTTCTCATCTGCCACTATTATAATTGAACTATCTGGATTTTCTGCAAGGGCCCTTTCCACATTGGCCTCAATTGACCTTGGGTCCATCTCCCTTTTATCCATAAATATACGCCCATCTTTTGTTACACCAATTAATATGCTTGCCTTTTTTTTGAGGGTGGCAGATGCTGCAACAGGTCTGTTTATCTCTACTCCTGTTTCTTTTTGAAAACTGGTTGTTACCAAGAAAAATATGAGTAAGATAAAGATCATGTCTATTAAGGGCGCCATATCTATGTCTAAAGATTTTTTTTGAGCCCTTCTTGCTCCGGTAATATTTAACATAAACTAGACTCCATTTGTTAATAATCTCCTTAAATACATACCAGTTATGGATGCCTTTTTTTTGAGTCTCCTGGCCCTTGTGTGTAAGAAGTTACTCATATATATACCTGGAATTGCGATAAAAAGTCCTGTTTGTGTGGTGATTAAGGCTTCAGAAATCCCACTAGCCAGTGCCTTTACATTTCCAGTTCCAAAAATAGCAATCACAAAAAAGGTCTTTATCATTCCAATTGTGGTCCCAAGTAGCCCAAGAAGGGGGGACATGGTTGCCAGAACAGATATGATTTCCAGTCTCTTATCTAAGAGGTGGACAACTCTTACAACTGCTTCATCTATCATATGTGGTGTAAGTCTTTTATTTCTTTTTTTTATAATAATTTCATGTATTAATAGATCTGTTACTGAACTATTTAGTGTAAGTTCTTTATTTTCCTCTTTTATTATTTCTTTTAATTCTTTTTTTGTTATACCTCTTGCATAGAGCCTTTTGAATACAATGAGCCTTTCAATTATGAGTACCCACATTATAAGAGATACAAATATCAGGGGATACATTACAATTCCCCCTTTTGTTATATATTCAAGTATTGGGTAAAATATGTTGTAAAAATCCATATTGGGTTAATTTTTGTTTGAGAAAATTGTATTTACCAGGCTAATAGCATTTTCTTCCATGGAAGATATATAGTTTTCAACCATCCTAGTTAGTATTGTGTGGAAAAACATAATAGGTATAGCAACTGAAAGACCAAGCATTGTGGTGACCAGGGCTTCTGATATCCCTCCTGACATGAGTTTTGGATCTGATGTCCCAAAGTATGTGATAACATGAAATGTATTGATCATCCCTGTAACAGTTCCGAGCAGTCCAAGTAGTGGAGCTATTTTTGCTAGCATCCCTAATGTGGATAAGAATCTTTCCAACTTAGGAATATTTTTTAAGATCTCTTCCTGTAATATGTTCTCAATTCCTTCCCTGGATAAATTTCTATTGATTATGGCCTTAAGCATGATGTTGGGGAGCACTTTTTGTTTTAAGTTGCTGCATAAATCCTGTGCCATATCCCATTTCCCCTTTACAATTAGATCTTCTAATTTTTCCATAAATGGATTGGGATCAATGTATTTTCTTTTAAGGGTATAGAATCTCTCTAATATTAAGATAAGGGATGCAAAACCAATAAATAATATTGGCCATACAAGCGGGCCTCCACTTAATATCTTTTCCCAAAGATCCACTTCATATGAGAATTCTCTAATGGCTCCACCTTTTGATATATCCACAGGTGCAAGTTCGCTTTTTCCATGCAGGTAATCTCTTATCTGCCTTTTTATGAGATATGGAGCTGGTTTTGATAAGGCAAAAAAACGCTGGGATTTATCAGAATAGAGGAGAAAACCAGAATCATTATCTGTTTTATACATCTGGGTAAAAGGACCAATAAACAAAATTTCCCCTTGTTTTTCATTTCCTTTTCTATCAATAAATACTCCTTTTTTTATGCTCACTTCAGAAGAATTTAATATCTCGTCAAACAAAAGCTCTGCCATATTTTTTATCTCTTTCATCCCTGGAAATTGAGATTTGTCTAAAATTGGCTTTATTAATCTTTCCCTGTGTTTTTTTATTGCGCTATATGGGCTTTGTTTTAGTATAGTTTCCAGGTCCTTTGCATTTATCCTTATCTGTCCGACAAGTTCCTTAATGTCAGATGTGTTTTTTTCAAAAATGGATAAAAGGAGTTCATGTTCTTTTTCAAGGTGTTGTATGTCCTGCTTTAGGTTTTGAGATTCTTTTTCTTGCTCTTTTTTCTTTTGTTCAAGTTTTTTTATCAATAAAAGTAATTTAGTCTTATTGTTTTTAATTTTGTTGAGTGTATCCACATATTCCTCTTTGGCTTTATTTAATTCCATATGAGATTTTTTTAAAATAAATCTTTTTTGTTCATCTATATTTTTCATATTAACTCTTACATCAGAGGAAAATACATTGGTAGAATAGAGGACAATAAAAAATACAAGTGTTATTCTAAGGTTATTTTGCATATCTATTCTCCACTTTTCCCAATGGTAGTCTAACTATTTCAACAGGTCTTTTTTTGCTTGCAATTTCAATTGCAATATCTATATCTCTACCCAGACTAGATCTAATTGGGATCCATCTTGAATTGGTTATATCATACATGGCATATTGTTTTTTGTCTGGAGACTGAAAAAATAGGGAAATTCTGCCAAATCTAAATATATTTCCAACTATTTCTTTCCCTTCAAGGTTTATTCTGTCTTTATAAACCTCAGTGGTCCTTCCATATTGTTCTTCAATAAAAAGTGTTTCCATTGTTTTTCTGTATTTTTCAGAAATAGGTATTGTGTCATCATCCAATACTTTTCTTAAGTGGTTTAACCTACTGAGCCTTTCTTCTTTTAAAAATGGCAGATCAATCTGGATGAATTTATAAATCCTATCATATATTGAATTCAAAAATGGCATAATATCCTTTGAAATCTCCCCAGCCTTTTCTATTTCTAGATTTAGCTTTTTTATGGAGTTTTGCAGATAATTTTTCTGTTTTCTTAAATTAATATTTTGATATTCCAGCAGCTTTATCTCTTCTTTTAGGTCTTTGATCTTATCAATTAGCCTGGATCTTTCCTCTCTCCATTTATCTTCTTCAACTTGAGTTTTTTTCTTGATATCAATTGATTTTTTTACATTGATCTGAGCCTGTTTTACAAGATCCCTTGCAAAAGAAGCTGAAGATAGACAAAGCACCAAAATCATGGGCCAAAAAATTTTTGGTATCATGTTTTCCCCTTTAATAAAAATTGTTTTGAATATATGAGTAATACTTTTTTGTTTTTAGTGCAACCTTTAACACATTAAAAACTAAAATTTTGTAAAAATGCAAAGACTTAGCCAGGTTTTGATAGACTTGGGTTAGGAAGATCCAGGGAATTTTTTTAAATTCTCAGGGTTGCTTTGAGTCTTAAGGGGGATAATATAAGGTCCAGGCCATCTAATATGTTGTTTACAACTATTTTACTCTCAAAAAGGGTCTTGGAATAAGCCCCTTCTTTTTGTATAACTGCTATGCCAAGGGCTGCGTTTTTTAGCATGAGAAAGTCATTTGCCCCATTTCCAAAACATATACATCTGTGGCATCCAAGTTCAGTAATATAGTTTAGTTTTTCCTCATCCTGGGCGTTTGGCCCAATTATGTGGACAATAAAGTCAGTATCTGAGAATTGAGATTTTACATTACCACGTGTATCAGCTGTTAAGATGTGTATTGTTAGATTCTTTGAGATCTTTTTTAGGCGTTCCTTGACTCCAGAGATTATTTTTCCGTCTATTGCTATGGTTCCATTAAAATCTAATACCAGGTGCTCTAGGATAATAGGTTTTCTTCCTGGGATTTGGATCTTTAACATAGTGCCTCCTCTTATTTATGAAATTTTTACCCTGCATACATCAACCTTGAAAAAGATTCAAATATCAACATTTAGTATGGATTTATTCTCAATGAAATTGCTTTAATATAAATTTTGATTCTTGAATAAATAAAAATTTTATTTAAATATGTACACAAAGAGAGATTTTTTTAGTTTGTGTGTCTATTTTTTTTGTTTACCTATAAAATCAATCCAATAAAGTATGTTGCCATGGAAATGGAAAAGCTAAATAAGAGTATAAAAAAATGTAAGAGATGCAGGCTGTTTAAAACTAGAACTAATGTTCTTTGTGGTGAGGGGAATATTCTTGCAAGGATTATGTTAATTGCCCAAGCACCTGGTAAAAATGAAGATAAAGAAGGAAGAATGTTCATTGGACCTTCAGGTAAGGTGTTGGATGAATTACTAAATTCAGCAAAAATAACCAGGTCAGATATTTATATGACAAATCTCATAAAATGTATGCTTCCAAAAAATAGAAGGCCTAAACAGGATGAGATTGAAAGTTGCAGTTATTATCTAACTAAAGAGATAGATTTGATAAATCCTGAAATTTTAGTCCCTTTAGGTTATTATGCAACAAGGTATATTTTTAAAAGATATGCTATGCCACTCCCTGGAAAAAAGGAATTTTTTGAACTCTGTGGCAAGCTTTTCTGGACGGGAGATAAAAAGATATTTCCCTTGCCTCATCCTGCTACTGTGCTTTATGATCCATCTCGTAGAGAGGATTTATTAAAAAAATATAGAAAATTAAAGATATTATCTACAGAGTGTAAATGGTATTTGGTGTGTCCCATGAAGAAATTTTATGAACATGGAGATCTAGACCGCAAGTGGATAGAGCTATACTGCAAAGGTGATTGGGAAAACTGTGTTCGCTATCAAATGGAAGAAAAAGGGATATTTCATCCAGATTGGATGTTACCTAATGGAACAGAAGACGAAAACTTAAAAAATTAAATAAAAAATGAAACTCACTATTATTTATGACAATACTACCATAAGTCCTGCTCTTAGGGCTGACTGGGGATTTTCAGCACTTGTGGAATCCAGAGGAAGGAAGATCCTTTTTGACACTGGTGCAGATGGGAAAATTTTACTCTCAAATATGGAACGACTTGCAATTGATCCAAAAGAAATAACAGATGTATTTATTTCCCATCTTCACTGGGATCACACAGGAGGTCTTTTAGATCTTATTGAAATAAATAACCAGGTAAATGTATGGTTACCATCTCCCTTTTGGAAAATTAAAGGTGCGAAAAATATCTTTCATCTAAAAAGACCCACTAAACTCTATGATGGGATTTATTCCACAGGTGAGATAGATAAAGTAGAGCAGTCTCTTTGTGTGAAGACAAACAAGGGAATTATAATTATTGTTGGCTGTTCTCACCCAAGGATGGAGCATATTATAGCAGTTGCATCTCAATTTGGAGAACCCTATGGAATTATAGGGGGTCTTCATGGAACTAGGCCACAGAGTTTACAAGGTCTTTCTTTTATTTGTGCTACCCATTGCACGCAACATAAATCAGAAATAATGTCTATCTATCCTGAACATTATATTAAAGGAGGGGCGGGAAAGATAATAGAGATTGAATAATTATATTGACATAAATTTTTTTTGAGGTAATTATAACTAACAAGTTAGTTATAAAAAAGGAGGTGTAAAAATGAAGGCCTTGGTCTTATATCAATCTAATACAGGCAATACTGAGAAGGTGACTTATGCCATTATTGATGCTTTAAAACAAGAGGGGGTAACATGTGAGAGAAAAAAGGTCACCAAGGATATGGATGTTGATCTATATGGATACGACCTTGTATTTTTAGGGACACCTGTGATTCAGATGCTTCCATGTAAACCAGTATTGGATTTTATTGGTGTCCAGCTTGCTCATCATAGAAAAAAGGGAAACATCATTCCAAAGTCTCCTAAAATACCTGGTAAATATGCTGTGTGTTATGTGACATATTCAGGGCCCCACACAGGAATAAGAGAAGCCATACCAGCTATAAAATATATGGAACAGTTTTTTGAACATCTTAGATTCTCAGTCTTAGGAGAATGGTATATTGTTGGAGAATTCCATAAAAATGAAGAATTGGCCACAAAGGGTTGCCTTGGAAATATAAAAGGTCGTCCAAATGAAGAGGATTTATTGGATGTAAAAAGTAAGGTGGGAAATGTGTTAAAAAAGATTAAGTTACTTAGTGAAGGCAAAAAAGAGATTGATATGGATTTTGTTCCAGGTGCCTTGAGATTTATGTCCGAGAAAAATGAGTTTTTACAAAAATTTAAGGGATTGATTGATACACAAACAAGAGTGAGTTCACTTGATAAATTTACCCAGATACTTATTAAAATCGCACTTTCAGTTAGTTATAAATGTAGTGATTGTCTAAAATTCCATATAATTGAAGCTCTGAAAAATGGAGTAACAGATATAGAGATAAAAGATGCAATCTTTTGTGGAGCAATTATGGGAGGCCCTCCCTATCTTTCATTTGCATATGAGGTATTACAAGAATTAAATTTAATCTAATATTAAAACCATACCCCCCGTCTGGGACATTATTTTTTGGTCCCGGCGGGGTATATAAACCATATAACAATTTATTTATCAAATAAAGTATAACATACCTTATCTTCCACCTTACAGGCCCTTGCCAGTTCCATGTGTCTTAAGGATGCAAAATTGGCTTTGAATTCATTTTCATCTATTCCAAGATGTTGACAGATCTCTTCTGCAGTTATAGGACCTTTTTGATGTAAAATATCCAATATTTTTTGTTGTATTGGAGTTAGGTTTTCCTTTTTTTTGAATCCTTTTGCAGCGTGTACTGCCCATGGATCACATGTTTTTGGGGTGGAAATAAAATCTAGATAACAATCTTCACATAGTTTTTTGCCTGCATATTCATATATCTCTTCTTCTGGATTTAGGATAGCTCCACATTTTTCACATTTCATTTCTCATCCCTCCTTTTTATTCCATTTAATATTGATATTATTCCTGTTTTTATTATATCCATAACTTCATTTTTTTCTAATTTATCCTGTAATGTGATTTTTTCTAAAAGTACATACATAACCATTGATGAAAAACAGAGTGCAATATGATGGGCATCTATATTTTTGAATTTTCCTTTTGCAATTCCCTGTACAATGTAGTCTTCAATCACTTTTAGACCTTTTAATCTTCTATTTTGAAAATGGTATCTATATATTTCTGGCTTTTCTAACATACTAAATAAAATAAGTTTTAATAATAAAGAATCTTTTTTTGTCATATTATTGTAAATATGTTCAGCATAGGACAAAAATACCCCCAGGTCGTCTTGTTTTTGGATATAACCAATTAAATTTACATCTTTTTCCATTGGATGGTCTTTAAATACTTCTATTAAAAGTTCTTTGTAAATATTTTCCTTGTTTCCAAAAAGCTGAATTACAAGAGCTCTACTTACACCAGCACCTTTTGCTATTTCATCAAGGGTGGTGCCTGCAAATCCCTTTTTTGCACAAAGTTCTTTTACTTTTGAGATGATCTGGTTTCTTCTTTCCTTTGCGCTTAACCTTTTTTTTCCCATAAATTATTCCTCTAAAAATAACTAACCTGTTAGTTATAAACATAATTAAAAAGATAAGTGTAGTCAATCCTCTACTGCCCTGAGTTTATCATTTTGATAAATTCAAGTTGAATATCTGAAGCCTCAAAGATGGGATGTAAGAGATGTTTAAGTCGATAAAAATATATTCTTATCTCAGATATTGATTTTTTTGAATCACCACTGTATATTTGTTGCCTTGCCAAAATGGTCTATACTTACTATTGTTCATCGTAGGAGGGCGATTATGTTTAAAAATTTGAAGATCAGGACTAAGTTGCTAGCAGGTTTTTTAATTGTGGCATTAGTTCTTTTGTTTGTGGGGTTGTTGGGATGGAACAATATCCGTATTGTTTCAGATGAAAGTAACGAGCTAACTTCCAAGCATATGCCTTTAATGGACCACCTTGAGAGGATTAATACTTCGTTATTTATGCTAGAAAAATCAGTTATGACCTTGCTGATTCCAGGTCTTACTGAAGAAGACATGGAAAATGAAATCAGGGAAATTAAAAAGGCTCAAAAAGTGAGATTGGAAGAATTTAACGGGGCTCTTGAACACTTAGATAATAATGGGAAGGAAAAAAATCTATATCAATCTTTAAAAAAATCCATGAGAAAATATGATAAGAACGTTTCTAAATTTTTATCCCTGATTAAAGACCTGGAAAAGTCAGGTGTAGCGGATCCAAAGGATCTTTTAATTAATATCGAAAAGTTTCAAGTAGAGCATTATAGATTGATTTCTGAAGCATCTTATATGCTATATACAAAAAAAATTTTTAAGGGTGGAGATGATTATAAGGATTGCATGTTATTTAAATGGTTGAAAAGTCATAAATTTAAGGATAAAGACTTGCAGAATCTTTTTGATACAATAGTGCAACTTGATAAAAGATTTCATTATGTTATAAAAAAGATGAAACAGGCTGTTAAACAAAATAATTTTCAATTGTCAAATGAATTATATGGACAACTTCAATTTGCTTCTAAGTATTTATTTTCTCATTTTGATAAAGCAGTACAATATATTATGAGACTTCAGGATGCTTATGATATAGCAAATAACATGGCTACCTTTGAGCTTAAGGATTCTCAGGATGAGACTCACAATATTTTACTCAAGTTTATAAATTATTTGAATAAAAAAGTAGAATATAAGGTTGAAAAATCTGTTAAACAGGCAGCCTTTTTAAATAGAGTCTCTTTGATCTCGACCATAGCAGGCATATGTGTGGCTTTGATGCTGGGAGTATTCCTCTCTTTTTATATAACAAGGCCATTAAAAAGGGCTGTTGAATTTGCAAAAGAGGTATCAAAGGGAATATTTGATAATACAATAGAGGTTGACTCCAAGGATGAACTGGGAGAGTTGACTATTTCTTTAAATAACCTTGCACGTACTGTTAAGGATATTTTAAATGAATTCAAACAGGTAATTGAAAAGATAGGGTTGGGTTATTTAGATTATAGGGCTGATGTAGGGGAAAAACAGGGATATTTTAGAGAATTTGTTGAAGGTGTTAACAATATGGTGGATACCTTTGAAAATATGCTAAATAAGATGCCCATTATTGTGTCTATAATGGATAAGGAATTAAATCTTAGATACATAAATAATTCAGGTCTTAAGCTGATAAATAGAGAACTTAACCACATTAGGTCTAAAAAGTGTTTTGAGTTATTTCCAACTCCACATTGTAATACAGAGAATTGTGCATGCGTGACTTCCATGAAAAAGAAAGATAGGGTAGTATCAGAAACAACTCTGGATATTTCAGGGAATAAGATGGACATCAGTTATATTGGAAGTCCATTAATGGATAAAAATGGCAATATATACGGGGTCATGGAAATTATAATTGACGAGACTAAAATAAAAAATATGTACAGGACATTACAGTCTGCTGTGGATGAGGCTACAAGTATATCTTCAAATTTGGCAGAAGCTGCCTCTCTACTTGGAATGCAGGCAGAAGAGATTGAGGAAAATACATCTGAGCAGAGGGCAAAGATGTCTGAGATTGCAATTTCTATGTCAGAGATGAAATCCACTGTTTCGGATATCTCTAATAACATCTCTCAGACTGCTATTTCTGCTGAGGATACAAGAAAGATGGTAGAAGAGGGCACAGATGCGGTGGTAAGGTCATTTAAATTGCTGGAGCAAGTCCAGGAAGAGTCCAGTAAATTAATGGAAGATATGGTCAATATGAAATCCCATGCAGATGGGATTAGTGATATAATGAATACTATCATTGAGATAGCAGACCAGACAAATCTTCTGGCATTAAATGCTGCAATAGAGGCTGCAAGGGCAGGAGAGGCAGGAAAGGGATTTGCAGTTGTTGCAGATGAAGTCAGAAAATTGGCAGAAAAGACAATGGCTGCGACCCAGCAAGTGAAAACCTTTATTGAAAAGATACAGAGTGCTACCAACAAGAATGTACAGTCTACCCAGGCAGTTAATGATAGCGTTGTGGAAAATATGGAACTTGCCAATGCAGCAAAAGACGTGTTTCAAAAAGTGCGAGAGCTTGCCATTAACACCACAGATCAGATTAGAAATATTGCTACTGCAGCTGAACAACAGGCTGCTACTACTGATGAGATAGCAAACGCAGTAGATAATCTAAATACAATTACCCAGGAAAATGCAGATGCAATTTCTAAGTCAGTTGAGGCTATTTCTGAAGTGAATGAACTTTCAAATAAATTAAATGATGTAATTGCAACCATGCAACATGCATAATTTTGTGTAAAGAGCGAATAGATGGTAATATGAAGAACATCAAAGGGTATGGAAAAAAAAGATAGAGGTTCCGTATAGGGAACCTCTGCGAAAAACTCACTCCAAAACAAAAGGAGTAAAATAATGAATAAAGAGACGTTTAATAATAACATAAGAGTAGTTTTTGATATTAGCACCATGGGTATTAATTTTATCAATAGGCACAAAAACATTATCTCCATAAAGTTCAAAAAGTTTTTCAAAAGCAGGAAAATAGTTCAGCCACTTTATCAGCTCTGCCCAAATTAACAATAGTCTTATGCCTAACCTTATTGTCTTTGGTTCTAGAAGACTGAACGATTCTAAGATATTCAAAATCCTTTACCTTAGATATTTTTAAAAACATCCCCACCTCCCATGTTTGACTTCAATAAAATACTATCAATATAGGTATATGAAGCAAATAACTAACTATAAGAATATAAAATTTAGGACTACAAAAAATCTTGTGTTTTTAA